>CAJMSO010000126.1 GCA_905216075.1 uncultured bacterium
CCCAGGGCGTCGCGCAACACGCTGTAGATGCCTGCGATGGCCATGGAGCCAAAGAGCTGCTTGCCGGTCTTGCCGCCGGCCTCGGTGGCGCGCAGGGTCTGAGCTGCGGCGTTGCCGGTGGGGAACTCCAGCGCGGCGTCCACGATAAAGTGACGGTGGATGAGCGCTGTCGCCAGAAGGCCCAAGATGGTGCCGGCGAGCGCCACGATGAACATGTCGAGCCAACTGATCTGGTCGGCATAGCCCAGCATCCAGGCGCCCGGGATGGTAAACGCCAGACCGCCGGCGACCATGGCGCCCGCGGACATGATGGTGTGGGTGACGTTGGCCTCGTTGAGGCTGGCGTTGCCCATGAGCTTCAGGAAGAACAGCGAAATGACGGCAGCGAAAATGATCGGCCAGGGGAGGGCGCCCATCTTGAGGGCGGTATAGGCCGAGCTTGCCGTGATAATCACGCAGCCAAGGACGCCGATGACGACGCCGCGCAGCGTGAGTTGCCCGCGCATCGAAGCGCGGTTCGAGGGATTGCTCATATAGAACTCCTTTGCGTATATCCGCTTCCCCCGCAAGCGCCGCTACGGATACGGCGCGGGAAGTCGGGTTACCAAGGGTCGACGCGTGAGCTAACGTACGACCGCGCATCAGTATAGCCGCAAGGTAGTCAATTTGGGACGGGGCTTTTTAGCTGGTTTAGGGAGGCGATATACTGCTGGGCAGACGAAAGGAGCGCCGACGATGCTTAATGGGTGCGCATATATATTGACGGTCGACGTGGGCAACACATTCATTCGCTTTGGCCTGTTTGCCGAGGATTCGGCCGCGGCGCAGGAATGCCCGCTTGCGACGTGCGAGATCACGACGCCGTCGAGCATCACAGCCGACGAGGCGCGCATGAGGCTCACGCAGGTCATGGGCGCGCTGGCAATCGATGCGGGCATGCCGGGCGTGCTCGTGCCCACGGCGGCCGTGCTGAGCTGCGTAGTGCCGGCGCTCGAGCGCCCGTGGAAGGCGGCGCTTTCCCGCATTTGCACGGGGCGCGTGCTCACCGTGGGGCCGGGTCTCAAGACCGGCATGCCCGTGCACTACGACGATCCAGCAGAGATCGGTCCCGACCGCATCGCCGACGCCGTGGCGGCCCGTGCCGTCTACGGCTCTCCGTGCATCGTGATCGACCTGGGCACTACGACCAATATCGAGGTCATCGATGCGCACGGAACCTTTGTCGGCGGCGTCATCGCGCCGGGTCTGGCACTTGGCGCCCGCTCGCTTTCGGCCGCTGCGGCGCGCCTGCCGCAGGTCGAGCCCTCGGCACCCACGCATGTGATCGGTCGCAACACGCGCGAGGCCATGCGCTCGGGCGTGGTCTTGGGCGAGGTGGCCCGTATCGACGGCATGCTCGACATGGTGCTTGCCGAGATGCGCGCGACCAAGGCGGCGGGGGAGGGCAGCGTGCCCATTGTCATCACCGGCGACGATGCCGAGGCGCTCGCGGCGTTGGTCGGTCACAGCCTGACGGTAGACGACGCACTGACGCTACGGGGTCTCGCCGAGCTGTACCGCATCAATCAAAAGCCCCGTCGCGCGTAGCGATGGGGGCGGTGGGACAAAAACGTCTCCACCTTCCACCTGCTACAATGGGTCAAACTATTGCGATTTCGGAGGTGTCTGCCATGTCGGACGATCTTCATCAAACCACGTCGGGCAAGCGCCGCGACGTTATTAGCTGGGACGAGTTCTTTATGAGCGTGGCCATCGCCGCGCAGCGCCGCAGTAAGGACCCCAACACGCAGGTGGGCGCGTGCATCGCCAGCACCAACCACCGCATCCTTTCGGTGGGCTACAACGGTACGCCCTCGGCACTCAACGATGACTTTTTCCCGTGGGGCACGAGCGATGACCCGCTGCAGGACAAGCATAACTACGTAGTCCATGCCGAGGCCAACGCCGTGCTCAACTACCGCGGCTCGCTCAAAGACCTTGAGGGTTCCACGGTCTACGTCACGCTGTTCCCGTGTCATGACTGCGCCAAGATCCTGGCGCAGGTAGGTGTGGGCGAGGTTGTCTACCTGGACAATAAGTACGCCGACACCGACGATGGCCGTATCAGCCGTCGCATTCTCGACTCCTGCGGCATCAGCTACCGCCAGGTCATCGTCGATGTCCAGATTGGTACCGGGGGACAAACTCAGCAGTAGCGGCAGCGTGTGCTAGCGCCGGCCGCCGGCAAAAGCAGCTAAATAGCCCGTCCCAAATTGACTGCTCGTGAAAGTCGTGTCTGCGCGCATGGACGGCTCGTGAGCGGGTACACGGCTGTAGTAACATAGCTCTGTCCGCGGGCGCGCCCGCGTTATTGTGAGAAAGGAGCCCCTGTGGCTGTTAACGAAGAGCTGCTTAAGAAGGTTCTTGAGGAGATCCGCCCCAACCTGCAGGCTGACGGCGGCGATATGGAGTATGTGGGCGTCGACGACGAGGGCGTCGTCCAGCTGGAACTGCAGGGTGCCTGCGCCGGCTGCCCTATGAGCGCACTGACCCTGTCCATGGGTATCGAGCGTATCCTCAAGGAGCACGTACCCGGCGTTACCCGTGTCGAGCAGGTCAATGCCTCCGGTGAGACCGAGGACCTGTACGACGAGTACGCGCCGTTCTAAGATGCGAAAGCTGCGGACGGCGTACTCCGCATAGACGTTACGCCCAAATATGCGGCTGCGAGCGCAAGGCCCGCGGCCGCATTTGTATGTAGGGAGCAAGGGGACCGATATGCTCAACGACTTCTACCATATGCTTGATCCCGTCGCGATTTCGGCGGGGCCCATCACCATCTACTGGTACGGCTTGGCCTATGTGGTCGGCGCCCTGCTCACGGCGGTCGTCATGTACCGCACGCAGCGCCGTTGGGGTTTCGACATTACGGTCGACGACCTGACGAGCGTTGTGGTCGGTGTGGTCTTTGGCCTTATCATTGGCGCCCGCCTGTTCTACGTCATCTTTTACGGTGATGGCTACTACTGGGCACATCCGCTCGAGATCTTTGCCACCAACGAGGGCGGCATGAGCTTCCATGGCGGCCTGGTGGGCGGTATCATCGGTGGCGTGCTCGTGTGCCGTATGTACAAGCTCGACGCGTGGACTTTGGCAGACCTCGCGGTCATCGGTGCTCCGCTGGCCCTGTGCCTGGGGCGCTGCGCCAACTTTGTCAACGGAGAGCTGTGGGGCAAGCCGACCGATCTGCCCTGGGGCGTGATCTTCGGCGGCGCCGCGGGCGATATGCCGCGCCATCCCTCCCAGCTCTACGAGGCATTCCTAGAGGGCATTGTGCTCTTTTGCATCTTGCAGGTGCTCAGCCGCAAAAAACCGCTGCTGCCCCAGGGCACGTTTATGGGCGTGTTTGTGATGGGTTACGGCATCGTCCGCTTCCTCATTGAGTTTGTGCGCGTGCCCGATGCCCAGCTGGGCTATCTGCTGGGCGGCGTCATCACCATGGGTCAGCTGTTGAGTCTGCCACTCGTGATTGCGGGCCTGGCGCTTGTCATCTTTGCCCTCCGCCGCAACCGTCCCCAGCGCATCTACCTCGACGCCTAGCCACCACATACCACCACAAGGGGGACAGGCACCTTTGTGGTGGTTTTGCCGGGCAACGATGACAGAACCGTAACGTTTCCCCAGATAAAACCTGCCAAAATAAACCTGTCCCTTTTTGGCAGGTTTCTAGAAAGGCTATTCGGACTGTGAAGGATTCCGACCTCTCCGCAACGGCTGCGCGCGACGCCGCCCGCATCGTTTGGTTTAAGCGCTATCCCGCCAAGCAGACGCTCATCGCATTTTTGCTCGCCCTGCTGGCGACTACGGCGTTTTCCATCGATCCCGCCCCGGTGTCGAGCAATGCGGTCCTGGCGATCGACCCCAAGGCGACGGGCACGCTCTACGTGTGCTACGAGGTACTTCTCTCGTTTGCCGGCCATACCGACGCAGTGATGCTGCTCGCGCTTGCCTGCTTGCTCACGCTGCCGTTTCGCTATGTGTTCTTTGGCCGCGGTGACGCTTGGCGCCCGTCGGTCGTGCTGCCATCGCTGTTCTTTGCCGTTTGCATGGTGTTCGGCCGTAGCTACGACCTTACCGATTCGGCAGAGATTGTGCTGGGCGACAAGGCACGCGTTATCTGCGCCTGGATTGGCGGCGCGGGCTGGATGCTTCTGGCGATTGTGGCCTTCTATCTGGCTTTTGAGTTTTTGGATTGGTTGAGCTCCCGCCGCATTCCGTTTTCGGAGACCCACTTTGGTCGCGTGTGGCGTGTTGCCCACGCCGTGCTCTCGGTCCATCCCTTTGTCGGGCCGTTTCTTGTGCTCATGATTGTCTGGGCGCCCACGCTTATCGCCTCGCTGCCCGGTCTCTTTATGGGAGATACGGGCGCGCAGATTCGCCAGTGGTTCAACTACCCCAACGGCACGAGTGACTACCTGCGTCTGCTCAATCCCAATGTGTTGCTCAACGGACATCACCCCGTGGTGCACACGGCTATCATCGGTTCGTGTGTGCAACTGGGGCTTTCGCTATTCAACAGCGCCAATGCGGGGCTTGCCATCTACACCTGTGCCCAATTTGTCATCACGGCCGCCTGCATGGCCTATTCCATATCGTCGCTGCGCAAGCTGGGCGTGAGCCTGCCGGTCCGCGGCGTCACCTTGCTGTTCTTTGCGTTTATGCCGATGTTCTCCAACTACGCGGCGCTGCTGACCAAAGACGTACTTTTCGCCGATGCGTTTTTGGTGCTGCTCGTTCCGACCGTCAAGCTCGTGGCATGTGGCCTGCCCCGTCGCGATGCCAATGCCGAGCGCGCGGGTGAACAGACGCCTGTGCTCTTTGCGCGCCACGACTGGCTGTTGCTCGTGCTGGGTGCCGTGGGTTCCACGTTTTTGCGCAATGGCGGCCTGGTCTTTCCGTTGGCGGCCTGCGTGATTGCGGCGGCGTTTTGCGCCTGGGACGCGCATGTGACCCGTCGCGTGGCCAAACAGTCTGGCGTCACGCCCTCGTACGCCACGTCGCGCTTCCGCTGGGTCGGCGTGCTCGCAGTGCTTGCGCTCTGCCTTGTCTCCAACATGTATTTCACCAAGGTATTTATGCCGGCGCACGATATCACGCCGGGCTCCAAGCGCGAGATCCTCTCGATTCCGTTTCAACAGACGGCACGCTTCGTCCAAAAGCACGACGGCCTTAATTCGGGCGTTAACCCCAAGGTCAAAGACGATGGCACGATCGAGGAAGCTCCCTGCGACGGCTTGGTGACCGATGAGGAGCGCGCTGTGATCGATCGGGTGCTTAAGTACGAGAACCTGGGCCGTCGCTACAACCCCGACAAGTCGGATGCCGTCAAAAACTGCTTTAATGAGTACGCCTCGCAGGAGGACATCAAGGCCTATTTTGAGGTGTGGGCCCAGATGTTCAAAAAGGATCCCGAGTGCTATATCTCGGCGCTCATCAATAACTACTACGGCTACTTTTATCCGAGTGCCCGCGATGCGTGGGTCTACAGCACGGCGCGCAGTGCCGAGATCATGGCGAAGCCCGATAATCTCAAGTACTTCGACTTCCATCCGGTCGATAGCAAGGTTGTGCGCTGGTGCGACCACCTGATTAACCTGTATCGCGTGGCGGTGCAGCGCATCCCGTTTATCTCGCTCACCATGAGCTCGGCCACCTATGTGTGGATTATGATCGCCGTGGTGGTCTATCTGCTACGTCGTCATTCGTGGCGCGGGCTGGCCATTTGGGTGCCGCTGCTGGGCGTGCTCGCCGTGTGCCTGATCGGTCCCTGCAACGGCTCGACCTACATGCG
>CAJMSO010000127.1 GCA_905216075.1 uncultured bacterium
GGTGCGCGACGAGGCCAATCTCCGTTGGCTCACGGGCGTGAAGGGCGTCTTCGACTACACTTTCGAGTTCCCGCACGCCGCGTTTATTACGGCCGATCAGTGCCTGTTCCACACCGACTCGCGCTATTTCAACAGCTTTGAGGAGAACACGCCCGCCGGCAGCCCCTGGGTCTACGACATGGATGAGGGCACCATCCCCGGTTGGGTCGCCGGCAAGATCGCGGCCAACAAATGCCGCGTCTGCGCTGTCGAGGACGATATGCAGATTAATTTCTACCAGGGTATTCAGCGCGGCCTGGAGGACCGCTCCGTCGCCTGTATGCTTCCGCTGATGCACGACGACATCCGCAAGATGCGTGCCATCAAGGATGCCGAGGAGATCGAGCTCATGCGCCATGCGCAGTCGATCACCGATGCCGCCTTCCAACACATGCTCGGCTTTATTAAACCCGGCATGACCGAGAAGCAGGTCCGCAACGAGCTTGAGAACTTTATGTTCGCCAACGGTGCCGATAGCCTGGCCTTCGGCTCTATCGTGGCGAGCGGTCCTAATACCGCCAACCCGCATGCCGTCCCGAGCGACCGCGTGATCGAGAAGGGCGACTTTGTCCTGATGGATTATGGCGCGGGCTACTGCGATTATCGTTCCGACATGACGCGCACCGTCGTGATGGGTGAGCCCACTCAGGAGCAGCTCGACCTGTACGCGCTCGTGCGCCGTACGCACGAGGAGTGCGTCGCCGCTATCCATCCTGGCGTCGAGGGCAACGACATTTTTAAGCTTTCCAAGAAGATCATCGGCGATGCCGGCTATGGCGATTACTACAACCATGGTCTGGGCCACGGCGTGGGCATCGACATCCACGAGCTGCCCAACTTCAACCGCAGCAAGAACATCATCGAGGTCGGCTCGGTTATTACCATGGAGCCCGGCGTGTACCTGCCCGGCGTCGGCGGCGTTCGCCTGGAGGACTACGGCGTCGTCACCGAGAACGGCTATGAGCCCTTCACCAAGACCCCGCACGACCTGCACGTCATCGATTGCTAATCTACTCCGATAGATTTTAGGGCTTGCCCCAATAATCAACTTTGGAGGCGGGGCGTCCGAAATGATTCGGGCGCCCCGCGTTCTCTTTTTATGCGCTCGCTGCAGCCGCCGTCTGCAAGTGTATAATTTCGGTCGTATGTAATTTGGACGCTTGTTCGTCTCGCCAATAACAAGAAAGGTCGCTATGCCTACTATCTCTACCGCCGACTTCAAGAACGGCCTCGGTCTCCGCATCAAGGACAAGGTCTACACCATCGTCGAGTTCCAGCATGTCAAGCCGGGCAAGGGCGGCGCGTTTGTGCGCTACAAGACCCGCGACATCAAGAGTGGCCGCGTCGTCGAGAACACCTGCAACGCCGGCACCAAGTTCGAGAGCGTCATGCTCACCACCCGTGAGTTCCAGTACCTCTACAACGATGGCACCGACTACATCTTCATGGACAACGAGTCCTATGAGCAGGTTCCCGTTCCCGAGGACATGGTGGGCGAGAACTCCAAGTGGCTGCGCGAGAACGACGTCTGCCAGCTGCTCTTCGCCGACGATGAGCTCATGGGCGTGACCCCGCCGATGTTCATCGAGACCACTATCGTCCAAACCGACCCGGGCTTTAAGGGCGACACCGTCCAGGGTTCCACCAAGCCGGCCACGATCGACACCGGCGCTGTTATCCAGGTCCCCATGTACCTCAACGAGGGCGAGGTCATTAAGGTTGACACCCGCGACGGCAAATTCGTCTCCCGCGTCTAGCAACCAACTCTTCTAGGAGGACTCATGCCCCAGGAAATCAAGATTGACGGCATCGGCATTTCGCCCGATGTTCTGACCGCCATCGTCTCGCGCGCCGTGTCCGATGTCGAGGGCATCGCCTCCGTTGGCGTCAAGGACCTTGCCACCAACCTTGTCTCCATGATGCTCTCGTCCAAGGCCCCGGCTTCCGAGCCGGCGGTCGAGGCCGAGGTCATCGGCGACAAGCTCGCACTTACCGTGCGCGTCGTGGTGTTCTTTGGCTATCCGTTCAAGAAACTCGCCGAGGCCGTTCGCGCCGCCGTGGTCGCCGCCATCGACGCCCAGGTTGGCGTTGAGGTCGAGCGCGTTGACGTTTGCATCGATGGTCTCGTTTTCCCCAAGGAGTAACCTTTGAGCCTTAAGGTTTATCGCGGGCGTACGCTTGCCCGCAGTCAGGCGCTGCAGCTGCTGTTTCAGGCCGAGGCAACGGACAGCCCGCTCGAGCGCGTCCTCGAGGGCGATTTCCTGATCTCGAAGGGTCCCCTCGACCCCTATGCGCTGGAGCTGTGCCGCGGTGCCTACGAGCACATCGACCGCATCGACTGCGCCCTGCGCTCCGTCGCTAAGAACTGGGATCTTATGCGCATGCCCGGCGCCGACCGCAATCTGCTGCGCATCGCCGTTTATGAGATGCGCTTCCTCACCGACGAGGAGGTCTCGGACGCCATCGTGATCAACGAGGCCGTCGAGCTTGCCAAGGCCTATGGCACCGATCAGTCCGCGTCGTTTGTCAATGGCGTGCTGGGCAAGATCGCTCGTAGCGAGGAGCTGCCGGGCGAGGACCTGTATCAGGAGCTGCTGGCCGAGGACCGTGCCCGCGAGGAGGCCCAGGCCGCCGAGGCTGCCGCCAAGGTTGCCGCCGCTCAGGCTGCGGCCGGCGTTCTCGATGAGGACGCTGAGGTCGCCGAGGCCGAGACCGGTACCGTCGAGGAGTAGCCATGCCAGAGGGTTCCGTCCGCAACTTCGACGAGATCTCGGACCGCTTGGACCAGATCATTGCGACCGTTCGCTCCAAGGATACGTCCCTGGAGCGTTCGCTCGATCTGTTTAACGAGGCAATTGAGCTGGGTTCGCGTGCGGTCGAAATGGTCGATAAGTTTGAGCTGACGCCTCGTGAGGCGGATAAGCTCGAGCAGGAATACGATGAGGATGCGGCAAACGAGTCCCAAGATAGACAGGCTGCATTCCCGGATACGAATGGTTGATGGCATTCATGAAACGTGTGCATCTTGATGACGAACTGATTTCACAGGGCATCTGCGCCGATCGCGCGGATGCCCTTCGCACTCTTATGGCCGGCTTGGTTTCGAGCGGCGGCGAGCGTTTGACCTCTCCGGGGCTCAAGGTGACGCCGGGCCTGCCGCTGCACGTTAAGGGGCGCATTCCGTACGTTGGGCGCGGCGGCCTTAAGCTCGAGGGTGCGCTCGATGCGTTTTGTATTGATCCGACGGACCTTGCTTGCCTCGATGTGGGCTGCTCCACGGGCGGCTTTACTGATTGCCTGCTCAAGCGCGGCGCCGCGACCGTTGTCTCGGTCGACGTTGGCCGTGCCCAGTTTGATTGGTCGCTGCGCCAAGACGATCGCGTGACGCTCCATGAGCGCACCAACGTGACGCAGCTGCCCGAGCTCGGGTACGGCGGCGCTATCGACCTGGCCGTGTGCGATGTGTCGTTTACCAGCATCGCGAATATCATCGACGCCGTGCTGGCGTGCCTGAAGCCTTCCGGTTCGTTTTGCACGCTCGTAAAGCCCCAGTTTGAGGCGCCGGCTGCGCTGGTGGGCGAGGGCGGTATCGTGACAGACCCCGCCGTCCGTTGCGATACGCTCGTGGCGGCGATCGAGCTCTTTGCCGCTAAGGGCCTGTTCCCGCGCGACGTGTGCGTGTCGCCCATCCATGGCGCCAAGGGTAACGTTGAGTTTTTCCTGTACGGCACGAGGTTTGCCCCCGGCGAGCGCGCCGAGGCTGAGTTGCAATCCCAGGTATCGGTTTTGAGCGAGAAAGCTGCAACGCTATGAAGGTCTTTCTGGTTCCCAATTACTACAAGCAAGAGGCGGTCGAGAGCGGCCTGATGCTCGAGCTTTGGCTTTCGCGCCAGGGCTACGAGGTCGCATGGGCTGCCGACCAGCGCTCCAAGATCCAGAGCGCGCCCGATGTTGACGATGCCGACTTGGTTATTACGCTCGGCGGCGACGGCACGCTGCTGCGTGCCGCCCGCATTCTCAACTACCGTGAGATTCCCATTTTGGGTCTTTCCTATGGTCATTTGGGTTTTTTGACGGCCGCGAGCCCCGAGGAGCGCGACATTTTGCAGGTCGTGAGCGATGCCCTGTCCGACGAGCTCCATGTGAGCCGCCGTGCCACCATCGCCGCCGATATTGTTTCGGTTCGCGAAGACGGCACGAAGGATGTTGTGCGCACGTTTGCCCTCAACGATATGGCGCTTACGCGCGGGCCCCTGTCCGATATGGTCGAATTCGACATCACGGTGTCCGGCCATCATATCGACCGCCTGCGCGGTGACGGTGTTGTCGTTTCGACAGCGACTGGCTCCACCGGATACGCGCTTTCCGCCGGCGGCCCCATCGTCAGCCCCGATTACACGGGCATGGTCTGTGTGCCCATCGCTCCGCATACTATTCAGGCTCGCGCTTTTTTGACCTCGCCGAGCGATGTCGTGGAGATCTTTATGTCCGATGACCGCCCGAGCGTTCCGGCGATCGCCATCGATGGACAGTTTATTACCTGCGATGGCACGGTCGAGAGCGTGGCTGTGCGCCGTGGTCCCGGCGATGTGCTGCTGCTTGATTATGGTCCCGAGAGTTTCTATAACTCGGTGAGCCGCGTGTTCTACGGAGTGCGTCATGATCGATGAGCTGCAGGTTTCCAACATTGCACTCATTCGCGAGGCGACGTTGGTTCCGAGCACGGGTCTAACGGTTCTGACTGGAGAAACCGGCGCCGGTAAGACCGCGCTGCTCTCGGCACTCAAGCTCATTTTGGGCGAGCGCGCGGATTCGTCGACGGTGCGCGAGGGCGAGGCGCTGGCGTGCGTCGAGGCGCGCCTGTTTGACGGGCCGCACGACACGGAAGGCTTTACGGTCCAGCGCAGCCTTTCTGCCGAGGGCCGCAGCCGTGTAAAAATTGACGGCCGCATCGCCAGCGTGCACGAACTTTCGGAGCGCGTCGGCGTGATGATGGATCTTTGCGGTCAGCACGAGCACCAGCGCCTGCTCGACCCGGCGCATCATGTTGCCATGGTCGATGCCTGGGCAGGGCGCCCGGCACTCGAGGCGCTCGAGCACTACCGTGCTTGCTTTAAGGCATCGCGTGCGGCTGCCAAGGAGGTCCGTCGCGTCGAAGAGGCCTCGCGTGCGCAGGGGAGTCGCGTCGAGGAGGCGCGCTTCGCCCTGGAGCGCATCGCCGAGGTCGACCCCAAGCCGGGCGAGTATGAGGAACTCGAGGAACTGCTGCCGCGCTCCGAACATGCCGAGGTACTGGTTGCCACAGCTAACGATGCCCATGCATCGCTTGCCGCCGAAGGGGGAGCGCTCGATGCCGTGAACAGCGCCGTGGCAGAGCTTTCCCGAATGGCTACCGTCGATCGCAAACTGGGCGACATTGCCGAGACGCTTTCGGATGCCTGTATCTCCCTTGAGGATTGCGCGAACGAGCTTCGTGCCTATCGCGATGGCGTCGCCTTCGACCCGCGCGAGCTCGCTCGCATGCGTGAGCGGTATTCCGACCTCAAGGGTCTGTTGCGTCAGTGGGGTCCAACTATGGACGATGTTTTTGCCATGCGCGATCGCTCGCAAGAGCTGTTGTCCCTAGTCGATGATGGCGATGAACAGATCAAAAAGGCGCGTGAAGCGCTTGGCGCGGCGGAGCGCGAACTGTTTGCCGCTGCCAAGGCACTTAAGCGTGCTCGCAATACGGCGGCCCCTCGCTTCTGCCACGAGGTT
>CAJMSO010000128.1 GCA_905216075.1 uncultured bacterium
CCCCGTCGAGGCCGACACCAAATCGATACAGCCCCACGGCGTGTATCCCATCAGGTCAACACCGTCCTCGACAATTGCATCGCGCAGCGCAAGAATATGCCTTCGCAGGTAATCAATATGATACGCATCGTGGACTTTGCCGTCTTCCAGCGCATCGAGTCCGCCCACACCGTTCTCGGCGATAAAGAGCGGAAGATGGTAACGATCGTGGTAGCCGGCAAGCGTCACGCGCAAACCCAGCGCATCGATCTGCCACTTCCAGGCAGTCTCTTTATCCTTGAGGTACGGATTGCGCAACGTCGGGAACACGTTGCCCTCCGCCTTCTCGGCGATCACCTGATCATCGGCGCACACCAAGCGCGAGCAATAGTACGAGAACGAGATGAAGTCGACCGTATGCTCTGCCAGATACTCCGTATCGCCCGGCTCAGAGGGCACGTGAACACCCTCTTTCTCGAGTGCACGCAGCTTCCAAGCAGGATAGGCGCCCGCAGCCATCACGTCTGTGTAGAAGTAGCGGCCGCGGTCCTCCTCATACGAAAGCCATACGTCCTCGGGCGCACAACGGTACGGATAGGTCGCACCGGCAGCGACCATGCAACCCACCTTGTTTGCGGGATCGATCTTGTGCAGAATCTCGACAGCGCGAGCGCTCGCCATAAACATATGGTGCGAGAACGCCGCGGTCACGGCTGCACGGTCACGCTCATCCTCGAGCGTGACACCCGCGTTGAGATAGGACAGCGCCACGCTGTTGATCTCGTTGAACGTAAGCCAATAACGCACGAGGCCCTGGTACGCGCGTCCGACGGTCTCGACGTAGTGCGCATACCGCTCGATCATCTCTCGGCTTTGCCAGCCACCATAGCGCTCGACCAGAGCCAACGGATAGTCGTAGTGCGACAGCGTCACAAGCGGCTCGATTCCATGCTCGCGCAGCGCCTCGAATACCTGACGGTAAAACTCCAAGCCCTCGCCGTTGGGCTCGGTCTCCATCCCTGTGGGAAAAATACGGCTCCAGCAAATTGAAAGACGCAGGCACTTAAAGCCCATCTCGGCAAAGAGCTCGACATCCTCGTGCCAATGATGGAAGAAGTCGTTGCCCCAGCGGCATGGATACAGCCTGTCCGGATCATCCACGGGCTTTTGCCTGCCAAACATTACATCCCAGCGGTCGGAACCCTGTGGGATCAGGTCGGAGTGCGACATGCCGCGGCCGCCCTCGTTCCAGCCCCCTTCGGCCTGGTTGGCGGCGAGGGCACCACCCCACAAAAAGCCCTCGGGCATACCGGCGGCAGACGTTCTGTCAAAGTAACTCATGCTACTCAGCATCCTCGGCAGAAGCTGCCGCGGCGTTCTTCTGCTCCTGAGCCAGGAGCTGGTTATCGTACACCTTAAAGAACGGGTACCAGACCACAGCCATGACCACGATCAAAACGATCGTAAACACCCAGATGCGCGGGTCGAGGCACTGGACAAAGCCCTGAACGAAGATGGGGAACGTGCCGCTCACCAAGATGTAGAAGTTAGAGACAAGACCCAGTGAGACCGCACCCCAATACAGCAGGGCCGAGATCATGCCGCCTAGCACAAACGGAATCATGAGGATCGGGTTGAAGATGATGGGCGCGCCGAAGATCGCGGGCTCGGAGATACGGAAGAAGCTCGGCACGATCGATGCCCTGCCAAATGCCTTGAGCTGCTGCGACTTTGCCCTAAACGCGCAGAGCGCCACAAAAGAGAACGTATTACCCGTGCCGCCGATGAGGTTGATGGCCAACGACATGAGCGCCGGGTGGAACTCAAGCGGCTGCCCGGCAGCATAGAGCGAGGCGTTGGCGGCAAAGGCGGCAAGCGTGACCGGGGCGGTGATGGGCATTACGATCATGTTGCCGTGGACGCCAAAGCACCAAAACAGCAGCGTCATGAAGCAGATAAGCAGTGCGCCGGGCACAGAGTCAACTGCGACGGAAAGCGGGGCAGCGAGCAGCTTCTCGATAACCGAGGGGATGGACAGCGCGGGATCGATCATCTGGATCAGCAGGTTGCCGCCAAAGAAGATGAGGATGTTGGCGAGCATAGGTACGATGGCGCCAAAGGTTTCGGACAAAAACGGCGGCACGCCATCGGGCATCTTGATGGTGATGCCCTTGGTCTGGCAGAAGCGCGTGACCTCGACGGAGACCAAGGCAACGATGATGGCGGTAAACAGGCCCTGCGCACCCAGATAGGTGCAGGGGACCGCCTGGAGCACGGACTCGTCAGCAAGCTGGTAGAAGGACGACGGCGCCGCGGCGATCAGGAACATCACCAGCGAGGTCATACCGGCGTTAAGCTTGGGCATCTTGTAGGTGCCCGCCAGGTTATAGGCGATTGCGAACGTCACGATCACCGACAGTATGCCCATCGTCATGTTGAAGGGAATGAGCAGCGTGAGCTTATTGGCCGTGGCAAAATCGAGCCAAGGGCCAAAGACGGACCAGAACCCGCCCTGCGCCACCAGGTCGGCCGTGACCGGCGGGTTGGCGAGGATCATAAAGACGGCAGATACCAAGATGAAGCTGATCGCGCTCATAAAGCCCTTTTGCATGGAGGCAAAGTGGCGCTCGGTTCCGCAGAAATTGGCGATAGGGGTCAGTTTTTCCTGAAGCAGGGTCATGAACTTCTCCATGGTTGCCTCCTAACCCAACAGCGACTGGGCGAGTGCCAGCACGTTGGCGGCGTTGCCCATGCCGTAGTCCTGTGCGGGGATGACCGCGGTCGGCTTACCGCTCCCCTGCTTGACGGTGTTGAGCTGGTAGGACACCTGCGGCCCCAAGAGCAGCACGTCATAATTGGCGCACGTCTCCTGATACTCGCCGATACCCACCGCATCGATATCGAGCTCGATGCCGTTTTGCTCCGCATATTTCTCGAGTTTCTTCATCAGAATGCTTGTAGACAGACCAGCTGCGCAAACAAGAAGGATCTTCATAAGGGATTCCCTTCGCATTGATTGGTTGGATAGTCACCGCACGCCGCTAGGCGTTCTTGGTTGCAGTGCGCTCATACAGGCAGATCAGCTCCTGCACGAGCTCCTGAGCAAGCATGGAGCACATGAGGTGGTCCTGAGCATGGACCAGCAACACATCCACCGACAGATGCTCGCCCGCTGCCTCAGTCGAAAGCAGCTGCGTTTGGATGTGGTGAGCCTTGATTCCCGCATCCTTTGACTGCTTCATGAGTTTGGCGGCGGCGTCAAAATCCCCCGCCTTTGCCTTTTCAAGGGCTTCGAAGGCAAGGCTGCGTGCCTCTCCCGCTGCAGCGACCAGCTGAAACGAAACCATCTCGGTTCCCTGATCGTCCATAACGGTCTCCTCTCCCGTGATGTTTGGTTTGTACTTGAATATTCGAAACGCCTATCTCCCGCCCGCAATCCTCGAGGTTTATTGCAGGTAGACTGACAGGGTCATCGACAAAAGAAGTCTTAAGCCGTATGCGCTTGCACAAGCGCCATCAGCTCATGCCAGGACCGGCGCTCGCGTAGGCGCTCGACCCCCTGGCGGTCCATAAAGATCTCGGCGAGCAGTGAGCTCAAGATCCGCGCCTCATCGCCGCCCGACCGGGCAAACGACACCATAAAGACGATATCGACCTCATGGCCGTATTCGTCCCAAAGAATGGGATGTTCGAGCAGGCCCACGGTAACAAAGGCCTCGGCGCTCAAGGGATGCATCCCATGGGGCATGGCTACCCCATTGCCGAACGAGGTGGCGCTCGCGCTCTCGCGCTCGGCGACCTCTTGGGCAAACTGGGCATCGACACGGCCGCTCTCGACGGCGCGCTCGGAGAGATATCGGAGAACGGCCTGCTTCGACGACGCCTCAACGCGGTTGAAGAACAGGGCACGGCTAAAGAAAGAGCTCACGGAGTCCGATTGCGCAGTGTCGTCGCTCAGCACCTTGCGGATAGCGTTGACATCGCTCGTCTCCAAGAAGAAATCGGCCTCGCGGACGGGCACGGGCAACTTGACGTTGAGCGGCACCGTTGTGAACACGTAGTCGATATGCGAAAAATCGAACGTTCCCACGCGGGCGACATCGCATGTCTCAATCGAATCGATATACATGCCAAACTGCTTGCGGTACTGGTGCTCGAGCATACGGGCGCTTCCCGCTCCCGAGGCGCACACGATAAGGATGCGTTTGCGACGCGGCTGGTCGGCTTGCTGCTCGAGGGCCAGGGCAAATGCCATGGCGATGTAGCCGAGCTCTTCATCAGAGGGCTGGCTGCCAAAATGACGCTCGAGTACCTGCGAGGTGCCAGCTGCCATCGAATAGGCCAACGGAAACCTCGTCTTGATATCGGACAGCATGGGGTTATCCATATGCATGTGATATTCAAGGCGATAGCCCAGAGGGCCGATATGCCGAGCAAGGTTCATGCGAAGTTCAAGATCGCCGCTAAAGTCAAACCTAAACTCATCGTTGACCGCACGTACCATCTCGGAAGCAATCTCCCACATCTCGTCCGAGATAACGGCAGAGCCCTTCTCGGGCACGCCCGTGCCCCTGCCGAGCAAATGGATTGCGATAAAGGCAACCTCTTCTCGGGGCATGCTCACGCCCAGGGCATCCTTGATGTTTGCGGCAATCTGGAAAGCCGCGGCGTATTCGCGCGTTCCCTCCAGTTTTTGAACGTCCGATTCTGCAGCTGGGACATAGCAGCCCTGCTCGATGCGGCCAAGAGCAATGTAAAGATGCATGATGAGATTGCGGGATGCCAGCGAGCTCACCGTGACGGGCGAGGCCGTCAGAGCATCGTCCACACATGCGGCGATGGCCCGCAGGCGCTCGGCGAGCTTTGCATCGTCGGTGTCGGGCAACACGGGCCTCACCAGCGAGGCCAGGCACAGGCGCCGCTGCGACTCCCCGCCCGCAACGCGGATTCCGTAGCGTGGGCGCTTTTCGAGCGTTAAGTCAAATTGGGCGAGTTTCTGCTCTACCAGACGCATGTCATTGGACAGAGTTCGCGCCGAAACGTAGAGTAAATCCGCATACTCCTCAATCGTCACCCACTGGGACCGCATGAGGAGGTCGTTAAGAAGGAAGGACACACGGCCGTCGCGCGTATCAGGAATGCCCGGATGGGCCAGAGCCGCACCGTCTAGCAAGCGAGCAAGCTCATCTGCACGTGCAACATCGATACGATACTGTCCCTTGCTGCCAACGATGCGTGCAACCCCTGCAAGGTTGTCGTTTGCGCGATGGATATAGTTTCTCACGGCGCGCTCGCTTACCTCGAGACGCTTGGCAAGTACCGCGACAGCGACAGGCTGAGCGTCCTCGATCATATTTACAAGCTGCTTGACGCGAGCATCCATGTCCTCCTCCTTTCCCTGCGTCTAGTCTAACGCGGTAAAGAATGACACTCCACGTCGCGCTCGTTCCGCCAACTCGGAACAGGTTGCGGGGAGTCCAGCTGAGCTATGGAGAGCCTGGGGAGAGGGCCCGAAGGCAATGCGTCGGTGTGGGATGCGCCTTCCCAGCCATTGGGCAGTCATTGGGGACAGACTTAAATGAGTAGTCGTTGGGGACGTTCTTGTTTGGCTAGTCGTTTAAGAACGTCCCCAATGACTATTAAGGACTGTCCCAAGCTGCCGGCAGGAAAGGACCGTCCCCAAGTGCCGGGTTTGTCCCCAATGACTAGGTGAATAGCAAAAGCCCCGCAGTCGGAGCGGACCGCGGGGCTCATGAAGAGAGGCTAGTTTGTGGGCGCTTTGCCTGGCGCCC
>CAJMSO010000129.1 GCA_905216075.1 uncultured bacterium
CCTGAAGATCGGCACCATGGGACCGCTCGCCGGCGTCGGCGACTCCCTGCTCATGACCATGATCCCGACCATCATGGGCTCCATCGCCGCCTACATGGCCATCGAGGGCAACCCCGTGGGAGCCGGCATCTGGTTCGCGCTCATCCTGGCCATCTTCTGGGTCCGCATGCACGCCCTCGAGTTCGGCTACAAGCAGGGCGTGAAGCTCGTCACCGACTTCAGCGAGAAGCTTCCCAACCTCACTGCCGCCGCCTCCGTGCTCGGCCTCACCGTGGTCGGCTGCCTCATCGCCTCGGTCATCGGCGTCACCTGCCCGATTAGCTTCAGCTTCGGCGACGTCTCGATGGAGATTCAGCCGCTGCTCGACAAGATCCTGCCTGCCATGATCCCCGCCGCCATCACGGGAAGCGCGTATTACCTTCTTACCAAGAAGAACGCGAGCATGACGGCCCTCATCCTCGTGGTGATCGTCCTCGCGATGGTCGCCTCCGCCGCCGGCATCCTCGCCTAGCTTCGACCCAAGAGATTGGTGAATCAATGAGAAAGATAGTTGTGGCGAGCCATTCCCTTCTCGCCCAGGGCTTCAAGGACACCCTCGAGTTCCTTACGGGTAAGAGCGACGCCGTCAACGCCGTGTGCGCCTACGTGAACGACAACGGCGAGGGGCTCGACGCGGCGGTCGAGGCTGCGCTTTCGGGCACTGACGAGGTCGTCGTCCTTACCGACGCGCTCGGCGGCAGCGTGAACCAGCGCTTCTCCCGCTTCGCCTCCGACCGGATCCACGTGATCGCGGGTGTCAACCTCCCGCTCGCCATGACGGTCGCGCTCGCGCGCCCCGACGAGAAACTCGACTTCGACGCCCTCGTCGACGAGGCGCGCCAGCAGATCGTCTACGTGAACGGTGCCAGTTCCGCCGAGTGCGAAGACGACGAATAGAGGAGGTCGACGATGAGAGAGTTCCTTAAGGATGTGTGGATGCACGGCGGTGAGGAAAGCCGCGCCATCACCCCCGAGAACATCACGGGCGAGAAGGGCCGTGCCGCCATGTCGGCCAGCCACCTCGGCGTCGGCCGCAAGGGCTCGTGCTGCGTGCCCCTTGAGTCCGGCGAGACCATCACGCTCGCGGACATCGAGGGCCCCGGCATCATCCGCCACATCTGGATGACCGTCCCCGACAAGACCGCCGCCGGCAGCTTCGTCATGCGCGACCTCGTGCTGCGCTTCTACTGGGACGACGAGGAGACCCCCTCGGTCGAGTGCCCTGTCGGCGACTTCTTCTGCAACGGCTTCGGTGAGCGCGCCATCGTCAACTCGATGCCCATCTGCGTGAACCCGACGGGCGGCATGAACTGCTACTTCGAGATGCCTTTCAGGAAGCACGCCAAGGTCACGCTTACGAGCGAGCACCCCGGGTTCATTAAGTACATCTTCTACACGTTCAACTACGCGCTCACCGACGTGCCGGACGACGCCATGTACTTCCACGCCCGTTTTAACCGCGAGCGCAGCACCCGCAGGGGCGTCGACTACACCGTGCTCGACGGCGTGCGCGGTAAGGGCTACTACGTCGGCACCTACATGGCCCTGTGCGCCCTGGAGCGCTATTGGTGGGGCGAGGGCGAGATGAAGTTCTTCCTCGACGGCGACGAGGAGTTCCCCACGGTCACCTCGACGGGAGCCGAGGACTACTTCGGCGGTGCCTGGGCCTTCCTCGACAGGCCGCCCCACGCGCTGCCCGAGGCGCAGTGCTTCAACACGCTGTTCGCCGGCTACCCGTACCGCTCGACGCGCGACGCCACGCGCGACCGCTTCAGCGCGGGCAAGCCGAACCCGAACCCGATGCTCGCGACCAACGACGACGCGCTGCCCAGGCACGGCCTCTACAGGTGGCACCTTCCCGACCCGATCTCGTTCAAGGAGGACCTGCGCGTGACGTTCCAGGACCTCGGCAACGACGACATCAAGCTCTACGAGCGCGAGGACGACATCTCCACCGTCGCCTACTGGTACCAAAGCGAGCCGCACGCCGTGCTCGCCCCGTTTGCCGCAAGGCAGGACCGCGTGCCCAGGTAGGGTCGCCTCGAAACAAGCCAACGTTATGGGCGCCCGCGGTTGACCATGACTGCGGGCGTCCCTTTGTAAGGAGGATCACATGAGCGAAAAGCAAATGAGGCTCGGCGCCCTCGAGGCCGGCGGGACCAAGATGGTCTGTGCCGTGGTGTCCGGCGACGGCGAGGTTCTCGACCGTATGGAGACCCCGACGCTTACGCCCGCCGAGACCGTCCCACAAATGGTCGAGTGGTTCACCGCCCGCGATGTGAACGCGTTGGGCATCGGCGCCTTCGGCCCGACCTGCGTCGACCCCAACGATGAGCGCTACGGTTCCATCCTCCAGACGCCCAAGCTCGCGTGGCGAGGCTATGGTCTTCGCGCCGCGTTCGTCGACGCCCTCGGGATTCCGGTGACCTACGACACGGACGTGAACGTTGCCTGCCTCGGCGAAGTGGTCTTCGGCTGCTGCAAGGGGCTCGAGGACGCCGTCTACGCGACCATCGGCACCGGCGTGGGCGCGGGCGTCATGTGCGCGGGCAGGCTCCTTCACGGCATGCTGCACCCCGAGGCCGGCCACATGCTGGTAAGGACCCGTCCCACCGAGGAGGGACGCTGCGTCTGCCCGAGCCACGCGAGCTGTCTCGAGGGCCTCGCCTCCGGCCCCGCCATCGCCGCGCGCTGGGGAAAGCCCGCGGCCGAGCTCGCGGACAACGCTGAGGTGTGGGCGCTCGAGGGGGATTATCTGGGGCAGATGTGCGCGAACCTCGTGCTCATGTACTCGCCTCGCCGCATCGTCCTCGGCGGCGGCGTGATGCACCAGGAGCAGCTCTACGGCATCGTCCGCAAGAAGACCCTCGAATATCTGGGTGGCTACATCCAGACCGCCGAGCTTAAGGACATGGAGAGCTACATCTGCGCCCCGGGCTGCGGCGGCGACCAAGGAATCCTTGGCGCGGCCGAGCTGGCAAGAAGGGCGCTCGCATAACTTGCGCTCTCTCCGCCATACAACGCGTTAAGAAAAGACGAGCGCTTCTTGCCAATTGGGCGGCAAGAAGCGCTCGTCTTTTGCATTTTTGTCTCTCAAAATCTTATTTTCACGATTTGCATTTTCATTCCGTTGTCACCGACCCTTGCGAGAAACCGGAAAAAGCCGCTGACAGAAGGGTCTCTCAAATCGTTGTAACCCAGCATATAGCCGCGACTTGTGACCTGCAGACGTCTGTCCCACGTGCCGATTTCCTTGGCGGCATCCGAAACCGCAAAATATGCCCCCACATCCCTGATTTTTGCAGTCTTAAGCCATGTTTTTGCGATCATCTTTACTGCCGTCCGATTGGCAGCATCAAAGACCAGCACACTACCGGGGAAAGCGTCCGCCATCCCCCGCACCAGTTCCCGGACCTGCTGGGTCAGAAAGTAATAGAACACCCCGGAGGCAAAGAACACCGCCCCGCCGGAGGCATCGATCTTGTCAAACCATGCGGGGTCTTTCAGGTCGCAGGGGATGTTTTGCTCCCGCTCCCCGGCGGTCAGAAGCTGCTGCCGCAAGGCAATCACATCCGGGAAGTCCAGATTGTAGATCTTGCATCTACCGTTGTCGCAGGTTCTGCCGGTGTTGTCCAGCCCACAGCCCAGATTGACCACCGCTGCATTGGGGTGGCCTTTCAGGTAATCCCGCACCTCGAAAGCAAGATCACTCTGCCGTGTGGCCACCTCCAGCGCACCAAAGCGCTGCATCAGGCTGCGGGAGTTTTTCTCTGCCTCTGAAAAGTCGTAGTCGATCTGGTCGAGCAGACGAACCGCTGTTTCATCCCTGTAAAGGTTCGGATACAGCTCCGTACACAGCTTTCGGGAATACAGCGGGAGGATCAGCGTCTCCTGCACGGTGTTTTTCTCAATTTTACATTTCATAGGTTTCTTCCTCAGTGAATAAAAAATGTCATAATTGCCGCCAGCACAGCCGCTATGACCGTCATGCCTATCGCCATGTGCAGGATGGATGCAAAAATATCCGTGCTTGATGCCCTTACTTCCGCGCCGTGACGCAGAGCCACTTTTTCTTTTTGTGTATCTGCACCTCGTGAAAACCCGCCTGCTCCAGACATGCCTTTAATTCAATGTCCTTGTAGATGGTCATGCCGCCGATGATTTGCGTCCACCTCTCGTCCTTGTCCGTATCGCCATTGCTCTCGTTGCAGATAAGAATTGTCCCGCCCGGCTTCAGCACCCGCCAGACCTCACGGAAGCATCGGGGCAAATCGGGCCAAAAATAGACGGTCTCAAAGGCCGTGGCAGCATCGAAGTAGCTATCCTCAAACACCATATCCGCCACACTGCCTTGCAGAACGGCGCAACGCCCCTCCTGAATTGCAGTTCGGTTGAGCTTTCTAGTCCTCTTCACGCTGACGGGCGAATAGTCGATGCCCTTGACGACGCCATGCGGGCATTATTCCAGCAGCCGTTTTATGTTCGCCCCGCCGCCGCAGCCGCAATCCAGCACCTTGGCGTTTGGCGCAAGTCGTAGAAATCGAAGTCCCCACCGCGCCACAGGGCCGTGGCCCAGATTCATCATTGCAACCATAAGTTTTCCGCCGAGGCCCACGGGCTTGCGGGTGTTTTCAAAGAACGACATCTGGCCCCTCCGATTTCGTGCATTCCGCATAGGTCAACGGGAACGAGGCCTTCAGCACCGCGCTTTTCTGCACCGACCAGCCGTTTTGACGCAGGAAACACAGGTATTCCTCGCTTGTCCACCTGCTATGGAGGGGGAATCCCGCCATACTCATGAAAAAGGCTTTTGCCTTGCCGGGAACCGAGTTCCCCGCGTGGGTGAAGGTTGGCGCGATGAGCACGCCGTCGTCCTTCAGCACCCGCCTGATTTCTTGCAGGGCCTTTTCCGGATGCGGCACTATGTGAAGCGCGTTGGACGCGATCACCACTTCGAAGGACTTCTGTGCATAGGGCAGGCGGAACATATCTTGTACGGAAAAGTGCAGCTTTGCGGATTGATTGTCCCGCTTTGCTTCAAGGATCATCTCTGCAGAAGCGTCTGTAGCCTCGATGTGCGCCGCCGCATTCACGATGTTCTTTGCGATAAGCCCCGTGCCGGTGGCAACCTCCAGTACGGTTTTTGCTTTCACTACCGGCCGGATAAGCCCATACATCTTCTCATACGCCGCCCGGTCCTTTCGCATGAAACGGTCGTACCGACCGGCATTCTTGTCCCAGAAGCCCTTGCGTTCGTGCATGGCTATCGCCCCCAAACAGTTAGAGCCATCTAACTATAACACACGAATCATGCAGTAAGATAAGGCTAACCTCATTTTCCTGGCTAAGACGCATCTCTTCGGTTTTCGCTTATAGCGGCGCGAGTCAGATACAAGGCTGGAGCTGAAGAAGGAGCTTGACGGACAGGTAGGTCGATACCGGTTCCCGGAACGGTGATCCAGCCAATTACACCAGGGCTCTAGTCATTGAGTGGGAATAGAAAATTCCTTAGTTATGGGGGTGTAAATTTGATTCCCTTTAGGATACACCCCCATAACTGTATGAATTGACCTGCTGACTCCAATGAAGATTGGAGGGTAACGGCCAGGGGCGACGGCCCAGCGAGTGTTATTTTGCGAGCTATGCGCATTGAAAGCGACCTTTCGTGGTATAAACTACTTGCCGGAAGCCGCGGCTTTCAGAGTACGGCTTACGTGTACGTTTAACCTCC
>CAJMSO010000130.1 GCA_905216075.1 uncultured bacterium
CTGAGGAAGCCCTGCCGTTCTATGCCATCTTCATTCCCATCATGATGGGTATCGGTTATGACTCGATGACGGCATTCATCATCTGCTTCCTTGGTCCTAACCTGGGATATTGTGCTTCGACCATCGACCCGTTTAATGTTTTGATCGCCCAGGGCATCATTGGCATCGAGGGCAATCCTCAGCTGTGGCTGCGCGCCGTTTCTTGGGTCATCTTTACTGCCGTCGGTATCGCATGGGCCATGCGCTACGCTATGCGCGTCAAGAAAAACCCCGAGTCGTCCATTACGTACGAGGACGACAAGCTCAAGCGTGTTGAGTTTTCCGTGACTGATGCCTCCATCGAGGAAGAGTTCACTACCCGTCAGAAGCTCGTACTTATCGATTTTGCCTGCGGTATGGGCATTATCGTCTGGGGTCTTGTTACCCAGGGCTGGTACATGAATGAGATTTCCGCCGTGTTCCTTGGCATGGGCTTGCTTGCCGGTATCCTGGGCGGTCTTGACCAGCAGACGATCGCTGAGGAGTTCGTTAAGGGTCTCGCCGACTTTGCGTACGCTGCCATCGTTATCGGTATCGCTCGCGGTATTCTGGTCATCGCCGAGGGTGGCATGATCATCGACACCATCCTCCAGGCGCTCGCTACTGCGCTCGCCGGTGCACCAGCCGCCGTCTACACCACGTTTATGTATATCGTCCTTGGCCTGCTCTCTTTGCTGGTTCCCTCGAGTTCTGGCCTGGCGGCGCTCACCATGCCCGTTATGGGCTCCCTGACCGAGCTCATGGGCCTCAATCCCGAGGCGGCCGTCACCGCGCTCCAGTTTGCCAACCAGACCATCAACACCATCAGCCCCGTGGCGGGCATGACGGTCGCCGGCCTTGCCGTGGCTAGGATTTCGTTTGGCCAATGGTGGAAGACCATTTGGAAGTTCTTCATTTTCATGGTCGTCTTTGGCCTGATCGTAACGGCAATCTCTGGCATGCTTCCGGTGTAGGTGGTTGTGATGTCTGATCGTTTGACGGTCCTGACGTCTAAGAGCGTCTTTACCGGCACGGGGGACCTGCCGTTTGAAGGTTTCGTAGCGGTCCGTGGCAATCGAATTGAGGCTGTTGGCACCAAGTGTGAGGTAGCTTCGTATTTGACCCAGGCGGACGAGGTAGTTGACCTGGGCGACCGCACTGTCATGCCTGGCCTGATCGATGTGCATACCTTCTATACAGGTTGGGCGCTGCGGACGTTGGGGTCTGATCTGTCCGGCGTCGCTGATGCCAAAGAGGCCGTGTCGCTCTTGCGTGCATGGAAAGAAGATCATCCGGATTGCGCGGCGGCTTTTGGCCACAACCTGCCCGAAACGTTGGCATCGGATGCCGAGAACGCAAATACGGCAGCTGTGTTTGACGATTGTTTTGGCGATATCCCTGTCGTCTGCTTTACACCGGGTGCGGAGACCTGCGTTCTCAATGCTGCCGCCAGTGCGCGATACGGCTTTACGCCCCAGGCGTGCTATGCCGAGAAGATCTGGCGCATGATGAGCGATTTCCTCGCGCTGCCCGAGGTGCGTGCCGGGTATTCGGACTACATGAGCATGCTTAACGAGCGCGGCGTTACCGCCATCAAGGAAATGGCGTTTGATGACTACTACGGCTTTGCCGACGAAATGGCTCGCCGTGAGGAATCTGGTGAGCTGACGGTTCGCGTCTCTATGATGTCGCAGCCGGTGGGTGCCGGTGCAAATCTGTCATATGCCCGCGAGGCACGAGAGCGCTTCCGGGGGTCGTTCGTTCGTTTTTCTGGCTTCAACCGTATGACCGATCGCGGCGTATGGGCGGGGCTTGCCGAGATGATTGACCCCTATGAGGACACGGCCGATGCGGGCGCTGCCGGCAAGACGGTTGTCGAGGAGCCCGAGTGGGATCTGATTGAGAACGAGCTGCGCGCAATTGATGCTGACGGCTTCCGATATTCCTTGCATTGCCAGGGCGATGGCGCCGTTCGTCGCACCGTGGCGCTCTATGCCTCGCTGCCTCGAGACGAGCGTGGACGAATGCTTCGCCGCCATGCGATTACCGATCTCGAGAACTCTGACCCGACCGATCTTGTCGAGTTTGGCAAGTTGGGCGGAATTTGCGAGGTCTATCCGCAGATTCTGACGCTGGACCGGCGCGAGGATTGCCTGTCGATGATGCGTCGACAAATTGGCGAGACGCGACTTTTGCACAGCTGGAATCGCCGCGGCATGGAAGATTCCGGATGCACAGTGTGCTGTGGCACTGATTTACCGCTGCTGATTCCGAGCCTGGGCGAGTCAATCTACAGCGCGTGCGGCGGATTCTTCGCCGACGGACTGCCCGTGAATGAGGTCAACACGCTGACGCTTGTCGAGCTCTTGTGCGCTTGGACTGCCGGGGGCGCGTACGACCTGATGCGCGAAGACGAGCTGGGTACGCTCGAGGTTGGCAAGCTTGCCGATATCTGCGTGCTCGATCGGGATGTGTTCGACCTCGATTATCGCGACGCACGTGATCTTGCGGTTGACATGACGATGTCGGACGGACAAATCGTGTTCGATCGAAATAAGGAGGCATAAGATGTCTGAATCCAAACCGACGCTGCACCGCGAACAGATTGCGGGCATGAATATCCACTACATCATGTGGTCGCTCGATTACTTCCTTGATGTGCAGCAGCGTTTGGGCTTTGAGTCCATTGAGCTGTGGTGTGCGGAGCCGCATGTGACACTCGACCATACGGGCTACTTTGAGGCTGAGGTCCTGGCGAAAAAGGCTGCAGACCGTGGGCTTAGGTATCGTACTCTGTGCCCCGAGAATGTTGTCTATCCTTGGCAGTACTGCGCACGCAAACCGCTGCATGAACAGCGCAGCCTGGCGTACTTTAAGCACGGCATTGAGCTTGCCGAGGTACTTGGGTGCGACCGTATGTCCGTCAACTCGGGCTGGGGCGACTGGGACGAGGACCGCGAGGAAGCCTGGAAGCGCAGCCGCGAGCACTTGTCCATTCTGGCGGAGTATGCCGGCGAGCACGGTCTGGTGCTTACGATGGAAAGCCTGCGTCCCGAGGAGAGCAACCTTGTGACGACGGTTTCCGATGCGAAGCGCATGATTGACGAGGTCGCGAGCCCGTACTTACAGCCCATGGTTGATACAACCGCGATGGGCGTTGCAGGCGAGACGCTCGAGGACTGGTTTGCCGCCTTTGGTGATGGGGCAATTCACGAGATGCACTTTATCGACGGTGATCCGTATGGCCATCTGGTATGGGGCGATGGCAAGCACGATATGGACGCCTTTGTCGCCACACTCAACGCCCATGGTTTCGACGGCATGCTGGGCCAGGAAATCACGGACGGTCGTTACTACGATGACCCGGCGGCGGCAGATGCCAAGAACATGGCCGCATTCGAGAAATATCTGATTGACTAAAACAACTATCGGCCACGCAACCGACGTCATTGATTGCGGGCCAAATAAGAAAGGAACTGGATATGAACGCACACGATCTGATCAAAGAGGCAATTGCCGAGAAGGGCAAGTTCGACAGCGTCTACTGGATTGCTTGCGGTGGCTCCATGATCGATTTGATCCCGGCTCACGAGCTTCTGCAACGCGAGGCAACCACCTTCACTTCGTATATCTATACGGCTCGCGAGTTTGATATCATGCGCCCGCGCCGCTTGGGTGAGAAATCCCTGGTCATTGCCTGCAGCCACAGTGGCAACACCCCCGAGGTCGTCGAGGGCTGCGAGATTGCCCTTGCTGCCGGCGCTACGGTGATCGCCCAGACCGACAACGCTGGATCTAAGATCGACTCCGGCAAGTGGACCACGTGGGTCTACCCGTGGGGCGAGGGTGTGCCGCAGGCCGAGGTCCCCGCTGGCATTTCGCTGTCGCTTGCGGCAGAGCTGCTCGATCAGCAGGAGGGCTACGCCGATCTTGCCGATATGTATGCCGGTATCGCCGAGATGGATAAGATTCTTCCCCCGGCACGCGAGAAGGTAAATGCCGAGCTGGGCGATCGCTTTGCCAAGCTTTGCCAGGAGCACGAGTTCTTCTATATTCTGGGCAGCGGTCCCAACTTTAGCCAGACCTACGGTTTCGCTATCTGCTCTCTTATGGAGATGCAGTGGCAGCACTGCAGCTACATTCACTCTGCCGAGTACTTCCATGGCCCCTTCGAGGCTACTCAGGATGGCGTTTTTTACTTCCTGCAGATGGGCTCCAGCGAGTGCCGTGCTATGGACGAGCGCGCCCTGGCGTTCCTTAAGACGCATACCGATACGCTGATGGTGCTCGATGCCAAGGAGTACGGTATGGAAGCCGTGCCGGCGAGCGTCCGTGCCTATCTGGACCCGGTGCTGTTCTACGCCATGAACTGTGAGCTGCGTGCTGCACGCGGCAAGGTGTTTGATCACGATCCCGATTTCCGTCGCTATATGGGTGTTGTCGAGTACTAGAAGGGGCAAAGGCCATGGCATTTAACGTTAACGCGCTCGGATTTGGCGACAACGTCGTCGATCGCTACGAGCATATCCACACCATGTATCCCGGCGGCAATGCGGTGAACTTTGCCGTTTATGCCAAGAAATGCGGTGCCGCACGCTCCGCATACATGGGCATTTTTGGCAATGACGCCGCTGCCGAGCATGTCATTGCAAGCCTCGAGGATGAGGGTATCGAGCTTGACAAGTGCGAGCAGATGATTGGCGAGAACGGGGCGGCTCGCGTGACCGTCGTTGACGGTGACCGTGTCTTCCTTGGCTCCAACGAGGGCGGTATCCGTGGCGATGCGCGCTATGTCCTCGATCGCTTTGACCTTGCGTACATGAAGCAGTTCGATGTGGTTCATTCGGGCAACTATTGCTTTACCGAGCGCGAGCTGCCCAAGTTGAAGGCTGCGGGCGTCACGGTCTCTTTTGACTTTTCGGACGACTCCACCGACGAGTACTACGAGCAGATTGCGCCCTACGTCGATTTCGCTTTCTTTAGTGCGGCGGATGCCGCGAGTGAGGACGAGATTCGCGAGCGTTTGGCATGGGTGAAGGGTCTGGGTCCGCGTTTTGTGTCGGCTACGGCGGGCGCCGAGGGCTGCATTGCTTACGACGGCGAGCGTTATTACCGCCAGCTGGCTAAACCGGTAACGGACATGAAGGACACCATGGGGGCGGGCGACTCGTTCCTCACCTCGTTTTTGATGTGCTATCTCGATTCAGCCAAGCGTGGTGAGGATGGCGCCGAGGCCATCGAGCGCGCGCTCGACTTTGCTGCCGGGTTTGCCTCGACCGTGTGCGGCATGGAAGGTTCTTGGGGCCACGGAGCACCAATCGTCGAATAGCCGAGCGGTCCCGGGGAGGTGCGGGTGCCTCCCCGGGACTCGGTGTGCAAAAAATGCCAAAAATGAGTACTGTGACTAATTTAGTCGCAGCAAAATCAACCCCTTCAGATGTGATTTGAGCGTCTGGAGGGGTTTAAGATTTGCGAAAACGCAGGATGAATGACTGTAAAAGCTTTAATTAGCGGACAATCGAGGATTATTCTGGCGGTTGGGAAGTTAAAAGTAATGTATCCATTCCGGTAGCAGTACTCATATTTGGCATTTTTTGCCCACAGGGGTTAGCGAAGGTCAAATACAGAGCGCGCATTTGCTAAAACTGCCGACTCAATGTGCTTAGCGTCACAGTTTTTGAGTGAGGCAATGCGCATCGAGGTCCTTGTGAGCGATTTGA
>CAJMSO010000131.1 GCA_905216075.1 uncultured bacterium
CGAGTCGGGCGCTATCGCCGGTACGCTCACGGCTATCGTGGGCGCTACCGAGAACGACATCGCCCCGGTCCGCGACATTCTTGCCACCTTTGCGGCAACCATCTGCTGCTTCGATGGCGCCGGCAAGGGTCAGGCTGCCAAGCTCGCCAACCAGGTGTCGCTGGGCGCCTGCATGGTCGGCATGGCAGACGCCATGGCATTTGCCGAGCTGAGCGGCCTTGATCTGGAGAAGACCCGCCAGATGATCCTGGGCGGTACCGGCAAGTCCGGCGCCATGGAGAGCCTGGCTCCCAAGGCGCTCGACGGCGACTACAAGCCCGGCTTTATGGTCGAGCACTTCATCAAGGACCTGCGCCTGGCACTCGCTTATGCCGACGACCGCGAGCTCGCGCTGCCCGGCGCCGACGTCGCCTTTACGCTCTATGACATGCTCGACGCCATTGGTGGCGCCAAGCTGGGCACCCAGGCCATTACGGTCCTCTACAAGGAGGAGGCCGACGCCATCGCCGCCGGTCTGGACTGGTCGCAGTATCGTCCCGAGGAGCACGGTGCCCACGAGGAAGGCTGCGGTTGTGGTGAGCACGGCGACGACCACGAGTGCGGTTGTGGCCACCACCATGGCGAGGACCACGAGTGCTGCGGCGGCCACGGTCATGACGACGGCCACGAGTGCTGCTGCGGCCATCATCACGAGGAGTAGCGCCCATGAGCTGGACGTTCGTGGTGCTTGCGCTGGTGCTCTTTCTCTTTGCGATCTACATCGGCTTTTTGTGCGGCCAGTGGGCGTGCGAAAAGCGCGTCATCACCAAGCGCGATTACTGGATCGCCAATTTTGCAGGTGCGGCGGCGGTTGTCCTGCTGACCTGGGTGTTCTCGCTGTTCCCGCTGGTGCAGTTTGCGCCGATCGGCTGGCTCGGCGGATTTATCGCCGGCCTTAAGATGAGCTTTGGCGAGTCCGTCGGTCCGTGGCGCAAGCACGACGAGGTCTTTAACGTCAACAAGGCTCACCGCGCCGCCGCCGACGCGGGCGACGCCGAGGAACGCCGCCGTGCGCGTCGCAATGGTGCAGCCGACCGACAGCTCATCTCGGTCACCGATGACAGCAAGGGTGCTGGCAAGCACGCTAAGAAATAGTAAGAAGAGGTAACTATGGCAGAAAACAAAGACGAACAGCTTACCGACGAGGAGCTGGCACAGCTTCAGCTGGCAGAGGAGAACGAGAACGCCGTCGACCGTCTGGTCAAGGAGCTCGGCTGCCCCACGCGCCGCATCCGCCAGTTTGCCGCCCGCGTGCTGCACCTGCTTGCCGAGCGCGATCCGCAGCGCGTCGTGCCCTGCGTGCCCGCGCTGATCGAGGCACTCGACCGCCCCGAGGCTCAGACCCGCTGGGAGGCCCTCGATGCCCTTGCGGCGCTCGCCACCACCTGCCCCGAGCAGCTGGGCGATGCCTTTGAGGGCGCCGAGACCGCGCTGTTCGACGAGATTTCCTCCACGCTGCGCTATGCCGCCTTCCGCCTGCTGTGCGTGTGGGGTGCCACGAGCGTCGAGCGTTCGCGCGAGGCTTGGCCAATCCTGGACGAGGCCATCCAGTGCTACCACGGCGACCTCGAGTATCGCGACATGCTCGGTTGCCTGTACGAGTTTGGCCAGGGCGAGATTGACGCCGAGGTCGCCGAGAAGCTTGCGCTGCGCCTTAAGTTCGATGCCGAGAACGGCAAGGGCAGCTATCTCAAGGCCCGTTCGAGCGAGATTTGCGAAATGCTTGTTAAACGTTTTGGCCTGGATCTCTCCAAAAAGAAGAAGCGTGCTAGCGTTAAAAAATCTGACGACGCCGAAGACGAGGAGTAACAGATTATGGCGCACGATGTAGTCCTGATTCCCGGTGACGGTATCGGTCCCGAGATTACGCAGGCCATGCGCCGCGTGGTCGAGGCCACCGGTGTCCAGATCAACTGGAACGTCCAGGAGGCCGGCGCCGGCGTCATGGACGAGTTTGGCACGCCGCTGCCCCAACATGTGCTCGACGCGGTCGCCGAGACCAAGGTTGCCATCAAGGGCCCCATCACCACGCCGGTCGGCACGGGTTTCCGCAGCGTTAACGTGGCCCTGCGCAAGCACTTCGACCTGTACGCCTGCGTGCGCCCCTGCCTGTCGCAGCCGGGCGACGGCTCGCGCTTCCGCGACGTCGACCTGGTCATCGTGCGCGAGAACACCGAGGACCTCTACGCCGGCATCGAGTTCGATGAGGGCGCTGCCGAGGTCGAGGAGCTCTCGCAGCTCGTCGAGCGCTCGGGCCAGAAAACCTTCGCTGCGGATTCCGCCATCTCAATTAAGCCGATTTCCATCGCCAAGAGCCGCCGCATTGTGGAGTACGCCTTTGAGTACGCCCGCCGCTGCGGCCGCAAAAAGGTGACGGCCGTGCACAAGGCCAACATCATGAAGGCGACCGACGGCCTGTTCCTGCGCGTTGCGCGCGAGGTGGCCGCCAACTATCCCGATATCGAGTTCAACGACAAGATTGTCGACGCCACCTGCATGGGCCTGGTCCAGAACCCCAACGACTTCGATGTCCTGGTGCTGCCCAACCTGTACGGCGACATCGTGAGCGACCTGTGCGCCGGTCTGGTAGGTGGACTGGGTATGGCTCCGGGTTCCAACATCGGTGCCGACTGCGCCATCTTCGAGGCGACGCACGGCTCCGCGCCCGATATCGCTGGCCAGGATATCGCTAACCCCACGGCCGAGATTCTGTCTGCGGCTATGATGCTCGATCACCTGGGCGAGAACGATGCGGCCAATCGCATTCGCGCCGCCGTTTCTGCCACGCTCGACGAGGGTGAGCAGGTTACCGGCGACGTTCGTCGTGCCCAGACCGGCTCCGTTGAGGGCGCTGTGGGCACGCAGGCCTTTGCCGATGCCGTTATCGCGCACCTGGCCTAAGGCATGCAGACTGCAAACGCCTAAATAGTACTTAAGTGTTTGCGTATAACCTGAGAATCAATACGCCCGGCGCTCTGTCGGGCGTATTCTATTGCGGACTATGTTTCCTAACAAGGAGTAACTGATATGGGTCTGATTCAAAAGAAGGACGAGAAGGACGAGATCGACGGCATCCAGATCATCGAGCGCGGCGAAGGCCCCGACGGTGACGAGGGCGAGAAGATCGATCTGGTCGCCGGTACGTCTGCCGAGCACATTGCCGCCGGCACGACGGCCGAGGAGGAGGACGCCCGTCTGGAGGCTCAGATTGCCGCGGACGCCGCTGACGAGAATCTGATGCCCAAGGCCCAGGATGAGGACGACTCCGATGAAGACGACCATGCATCCAAGCACAAGAAGACGATGATTGCCGCCTTTGTGGTCGCCATCGTAATCGCTGCCGTGGTCGGCTTCTTTATTGGCAATGGCGGCTTTGGCGGTAAGGGTGTCGGCTCGTCGACCCTGACCGAGGACCAGCTCGATTCGACCGTGGCAAGCTATAGCTACAACGGCAAGAAGAGCGACATCACCGCGCGCGAGGCCATCGAGAGCCAGTACAGCCTCGACACCGTCAAGGATAGCGATGGCAACTATACCGCTCCGTCTGCCGACGTTATCCTGTCCTACGTGCGCAACAAGATCCTGCTCGATGCTGCCGAGGACGAGGGCATTACCGTTTCTTCTAAGGAAATGAAGAAGTACGCCGAGGATTCCATCGGCACTTCGGACTACAAGACCATGGCCACGCAGTATGGCGTGTCCAAGGACCAGGCCAAGCAGATCGTCCGCCAGTCCGCGACGCTGCAGAAGCTCTACAAGAAGAAGGTGGGCGATAGCTCCGCAAGCATGCCGACCGCTCCGACCGAGCCTTCTGACGGCAACGAGGAGACCGCGAGCAAGGACTACGCCGACTACATCATCAACCTTGCCGGCGACGAGTGGGATAGCGAGAAGGGCACTTGGAAGGACGCCGACAGCACCTACGCTAAGGCCTTTGCCGACGATGCCTTTACGGCCGATAGCGCTACCTATAAGCAGGCCATGACCGCCTACTACACTGCTTACCAGCAGTACTCTTCGCAGGCTTCGAGCGCCAGCTCCAAGTGGACCGAGTATGCTAACGGCCTCTACGCCAAAGCCAACATCAGCATCTACGGCCTGTTTGCGTAAAGAGTCGCACGGCTCATCGAGCATCTAGCCGATAGACAGCAGAAAGTCCGCCAGTACGGAAGTCGTTCTGGCGGACTTTTTGCGTTGAGGGCGTGATTGACGGCTTAATTATGGCTATTCATCTTTAAGTCCAAAAAGGCTATCGGCTTCATCGTCGGATATATATTCCAGTACATCGCCCGGTTGGCAGTCGAGTGCCCGACATATCGCGTCAAGAGTTGAAAAACGTATGGCAGAAACCTTGCCCGTCTTAATGCGTGACATATTGACCTGGGAGATGCCCACACGTTCCGCAAGCTCTTTGGATGAGATCTTGCGTTCGGCGAGCATGCGGTCAAGCCGCAGAATAATCATGGATTCCCCCTAGAGCAACTCGTCATCTTGTTTTTGCAGGATATACCCGTAGCGGAAGATACTGGCAATCAGGCAAATAATCAGGCCTGCAAAGAGCATGGAGGGCTCGAATAACTGGCCGACGAACGCATCCGTAAAGCTGCCGCCAAATCCTGAGAGTATTATTCCCGTGATTACGGCACCAAGAAGCCTCACGGCAACGCCGCCGATAAGGAATAAATGTCCTACTCGACGAAGCGTCTGGTTGCATTCAAGGTCAAAGGGTCTGCCTTCCTTTTCAATGTTGAAGAAAAGCCTGCGCACGCTTATCGCGATGGTAAGCGCGAGACATGTCATCAAGAGGCTTCCTATGGCAGTGTGACCATCGTGTGCGACGAGCATAAGTGGGGCCTGCGCATCGGTACCGACAATAGCCAGGCACGGCCCTTCGCCGGCTTGAAGTTCTACGGATTGGAGGCACGACCCTTGGGAGAGGCCGGGCAATATAAGTAGAAGGTCAATCGCAATGACTGCGAGGAGTCCCAGAGCGAGCGCGGTGGTAATGCAGATTGTGGCCCATTTGCAGATGCGAGCGAGCTTCCTCAGTTTGGCTATCGTCTGTTCGCGGCTGATGGTTTCATTCGATATAGATGCGTTTCGGTGGACCATAACCCCTCCAATCGGCGATTTGGATGATACATGTATCATATCAGAATTAACGATAAACGATAAATAATTACGTATATTGAGTAAGTAATGATTGAAAACGATTAGCATGAACTATTAGCTCGTTTTGGGTGTCGGAGTTTGGCGTTCGGGGGATGAGGACAATTGCTAAATACTTCCCGTGATTGCGCAAGCGCTCCATCGCGCTTCCCTAATTCATCTGGGAAAAACAACTGCAAACGATTGCAAGTAACCGGTGAACGGTCGAAAACTACCGTTCACCGATAATCTCAAAACTGGTTCTAACTGGTATTAAGTCAAAAAGACCAATTCACATATCTTCACAATGACCTGCAATTTTTCTTCACGCTATTTTTAGCCGCCCTGCGTTGTTTAGACACAGGAAAAGATCCGATCTTTTGCCAAAACATTTCGAAACGGTTTTAAAACCGCAGGTAGAAGTGTTAACGACCGGTAAACGGTCGATTTATCACCGTGAGCGGTGCAAAAACGTTTTACCGCATGAATCAACGAAAGCGACCTCTTCTGGGGTGATATAGTGACAACAACACGTCAC
>CAJMSO010000132.1 GCA_905216075.1 uncultured bacterium
GTCGGCACCGAGCCCGCGAAGGGCTGGAACGATATCACGGCCCAGTGCGCCACCAAGGTAGCGGCCGACGGCAAGACCTTCACCGTGCGCACCGGCGACCTCATCGCCGCGCTCGGCGGGGCCGACGCCTTTACCGCGGGCGCCCGCGTGGTCGCCGTGTACAATGCGCCGCTCACCAGCGCATGCAACCACGGCATCGCGAAGGGCAACCCCAACGAGGTCTACCTGCGCTACCCGCGCTCTCCCTTTGCCGACCAGTCCGGCGACGCCGGCTTCACCCGCACGCCGAGCGACGATGCGTGCGCCTACACCTGGGATCTCGCGCTCACCAAGCGCGGCAGCGACGGCGACAAGCCGCTTGCCGGGGCGGTTCTGAGCATCGCCGACGACCGCGGTCGCACGCTGGCGGCCGACGGCACGTGGGATGCAGAGGGCAAGGTCACCGTCACCACGGGCGAGGACGGCCGCGTGACCGTTTCGGGCGCGGACTCGGGCAAGCTGGAGGTCCACGAGCTCAAGGCACCCAAGGGCTACACCGCCTTTGAGGGCACGCGCTCCGTGACGGTCAAGGCCGAGGGCCTGGACGTCGACCAGGTGGCCGCCGCCAAGCCCAAACTCACCATCACGGCCGAGTCGCCCCTGCGCGCCGACAGCGCGGACGGGTCGACGGGCAGCCTGGAGGCGTCGCTCATCAACACGCCCACCGGCACACCCCCTAGCATTACCACCGGAGGCTTTATGCCCTCGACTGGCGATATGGCAATGTACGCCGCGGCCGCCGCAGCGGTCGCCGGAGCCGCGCTCATCGTGGTCGCGCTCCTGGTCAAGCGGGGAGGTGGCAGCCATAAAGAATAGCTGGCAGCCCCACAGAGAGCGGGGCGAGACGTAGCGAAGCAGATGCAAAGACACAGACAGATGATGACCGATCAAATGAGAACCAACCGGAAAACGGAGGAAAAGAAGATGAGCATGAACAAGAACATCGCACGCCTGGCAGTAACCGCCGGCCTCACAGCAGCGCTGAGCTTCGGCGGCGTCATGGCCCCGGTGACCATGGCGTTTGCTGAGGGCACGCCTGTGGCTACGACGAGCGGCAATGTGACGATCAAAGATGACGGCTACGCGGGTACGACCTTTAAGGGCATCAAGATTTTCTCCGCTACGGTTACGCAGGATCAGACAAGTACCGATGTTTGGGACTCTAACGATGAGAAGACGCTTTCCGATATCACCTGGGCATCGGATGATGTTAGGGATGCCGTGACCGGGGAATTTACATCGGACACGACGGACTCTTCTAAACCAACCAATCCCAATGATGCTGCCGCCTGGGCGAAGTGGATTAAGACTAAGACCACGGATGAGTATGCGGCCACCAACCAGACTACCAATCTGAAAGTGGGAACGACGCTCGACAGGATCGCCAAAGCTCTGGAGAAAGTGACTGCAACTAACGCGACCACTGGCTGGAAAACCGCGACCGATGGTAAATTCAACAATCTGCCCGCTGGTTACTGGCTCTTTGTGACTGCTCAGCCCAGTTCGACTAAGGGCACCAATACGACCAACGGTAATGATGACGCGTTCACCTCGCCGATTTTCACCATCGTCGGCGGCGCCGATGTAAATGCGGAGCCCAAGAAGAGCGTCCCCAACGTGACCAAGGCTGTCATGGATGACAAGGGCGATAAATTTGTTACGGACGTTAATAAAACCGTTTTCACTGCTGCCAACAAAGCCGCCGACTCTGCCTCCGAGCAGTTGATTAAATATCAGCTTGCCGGCACTGTTGCAAGCAACATTAATACGTACACGAAGTACAGCTACACTTTCACCGACGAGCTTCCCTGCACAATGGTGCCGAATCTTAATGGAAATAACCCGGTCGTTGAGGTCAAGATTGGCGATTCTGTCGTAGATCCCGCTTGCTACAGTGCGACCTATGCCCCGGGGGGAAGCACGAATACGCTCACTGTTTCCTTCGAAAACCTCAAAGAAGCAAAGGATACGCATGGCACTCCCATCACCGTTGACGGTAGTTCGACAGTCTATGTGAACTATGAGGCAAAACTGGATGCTCGCAAGATTAACGCGGATATGCTCGGCAAGGCTCAGGTGAACAATGTCATGTTGACCTATTCCAACAACCCGCACACCAACGGCACCGGTACCACGGTTGACCATCCGGCCTACGACTACACCTATGGTATCGATGTTACCAAGGTCGGTAGCGACAAGGATGAGACCGGCAATCTCAAGAAACTCCAGGGCGTTCAGTTCACGCTGAAGGAGGAAAGCTCCAACGAATTTATCAAGGCCGACGGTACCACGACGACAAATACAGATGCCGCAATACTAACTACCAACGATAAGGGCATGATCAACGTTGTCGGTCTTGATGAGGGCACCTATATCCTTAAAGAGGTAACTCCGGCGCCTGGTTACAATAACTCTGCCTCCAATGGCGTCAAGTTCACTATTGCACGCGGCACTCTTAATCAGGATGGCTCCGAAGTGATCCCTGAGATTAGTTCTGCCAACGTCACTGCTGCTGATGGTGTTGTAAAGGCCGATTCTGTTGTCGCTTCTACCGGCAAGCTCAGCTTCATCATCGTCGACCAGAAGGGTTCCGGCCTCCCGCTCACCGGCCTCAACGGCGTGACCTTCACTTGGATCGCTGGTGGCGCGGTGCTCGTCATCGGCGTGGCGCACCTCATCCGCAGCCGTAAGCAGGCTGAGGAGTCCGAGCAGGAGTAACGCTCGCTCACCCATCCCTTTGGCAGGTGGGATGTGATGGCCATGAGACTTGCGGACACTTTTCTCGTCCATCCACGTTCTTGCTTCGCCATTCTCTTTTCGGGGCAGACTCCACACTGGAGTCTGCCCCGTTTTTTTTGGATAACGCGGCCAGCCTCCATCGCTCATATGATCGATCGTATGATTAGCGAACAAATGTTTGCAAATATTGCGTTTACCAGCTGTAAGTGCGAGTGCTCGCAGTAAAATACCCTTGCGACGCATCCCGTGCGCGGGCGGCCGACGACTCGATCGGAGGTCCCCAAATGCTGAAATTCCTTAACGCGCTTGCCGCCCTCGCGGCGGTGGGCACGTTCGTCATCGCGTTTCTTGACTCGTATGAGGTTCGGTTTAAGGTCCGTAGGCGCACGCGCGGTGCGGACGGTAGAAGGCATTTGCGCCGCAACAAGCGCAAATAAGAATGCCCGGGGTTAGAGGCCCGGGCATTTAACAAAACCAGAAAACTAGGCCGCCCGCGCTTTCGAACACTTACGTGGGGTGCGTCGCTTTCTATTGACATTGTATCCCGAATCGCCCTGCCGATTCGGGACATTTTGAAAACTCAAATGCAGGCCCATGCTCGCGCTGCGCAATGCTGCCAAGCTGCGTTGTCCGGCGCGGAAGCTCGCAATTCGGCTATTATTTGTTTAGACAACTTGAGTTGTAGAGGAGTGACCGGCGATGGTGCAGGGCGCCAAACATATGAAGAGCAATAACGCCGCGGACAACGGCGGCTCAAGCCCCCAGCCCAAACCTCAACCAAAGCCCAAGCGCCGTCGCAAGCGGTTGCCGCGCTGGGCCGATCGGCTCATCACCATCGTCATCATCCTTATTGGCGTGGGCCTTATGACCTGGCCGTGGATCTTGGACCGGCTCGAGGCCTCGGGTGTGTTCAACCAGATCAGTACCGTGTCCAGCACTGTGGACGCGCTGTCTGCCGAGGAGCGCGAGCGCATTCTGCTCCAGGCTCGCTCCTTTAACGAGCAGCTGGCGGGCGAGGCCACCGAGCTCCCCGCCGACCAGATCGAGCCCTACGCTCAGCAGCTCATCTTTGACCGCGACCCCATGATGAGCTGGGTCGAGATCCCCTCCATCGACGTGAGCATGCCCATCTACCACGGCACGAGCGAGGAAGTCCTTATGGCGGGCGTCGGCCACCTGGAGGGCACGAGCCTGCCGGTGGGCGGCACCTCGACGCATTGCGTGCTCACCGCGCACTCGGGCATGCGCAACCTGAGCATGTTCGACGACATCCACTCGCTGGAGCCCGGCGACTTGGTGCTGCTGCACACCATGAACAAGACGCTCGCCTACAAGATGGTGGACTCCGAGGTGGTGCTGCCCGAGGAGATGGAGTCGCTAACCATCGAGCCCGGCGCCGACAAGGTGACGCTCGTCACCTGCACGCCCTACGGCGTGAACGACCATCGCCTGCTGGTGCATTGCGTACGCACCAAGTACAACAAGAAAGACGTCGACAAGCAAAAGTCGCTGGCCGGTCGCCACTGGGGTAAGCGCGAGTTTGCCGTGCTCATCGTAGTCGTGGCCATTGTACTGTTGCTGCTGGACATCGTGATCCACGCGGTCCGCAAGCGCCGCAAGGCCAAGGCCTCGGCATAAGACATTCTTCAGAACCACCGCAATGGGGACAGGCACCTTTGTGGTGGTCGGGACTTCCAAACCATCACAACATTTGACGAAAATCGCGATTTTTACGAAAAGCGTCGAATGTTGTGATGGTTTTCGCTGCGGGCGAGATAGTTATCGTTGTGAGCGGCGCGGTCTTCGCTGTGGACGGGACGGTTTCGCTGCAGAACCGCCAGCCCACTGCCTGCCAGCCTGCCGCCCTCGTTACGTTTTCGCTGCATTTGGGTAAAGCACCTGCTCCAAGCGGCGTTGCCTTGTATACTAGAGCGGTTTATCTGTTATGCGGAAGGGAGCGCCTATGGCACTCAGCGAGAAAGACGTGCGCGGCATCGCCGAGTACGCAAAGATCGCACTGACCGATGACGAGCTCACCCAGATGACGTCCTACATGAACGACGCCGTCCAGATGCTCGAGCCCGTCCTGCAATATGACTTGCCCGACGTGGAGCCCACGTTCCATCCTATCGGAAGCCTGTCCAACGTGATGGGCGATGACCTACGCGAGCCCGAGCGCGATCTGCCGCTCGACGTCGCGCTCGAAAACGCCGGCAGCGCGCGCGACCGCTACTTCCGCGTGCCGTCCATTTTGGGAGAGGGGGAGAGCGAGTAATGGCGCAGAGCTTCGATTCCCTTACCGCCGCCCAGATCGCCGCGGGCGTTGCCGCCGGCGACTTTACCGCTACCGAGGTGGCCCAGGCCTCCCTTGCCGCCATCGAGGCGCGCGAGGGCGGCGTTCAGGCGTTCCTGCAAGTTTCGCCCGAGCTTGCGCTCGAGGCCGCTGCGCACGTGGATGCCGACCGTGCCGCAGGCAAGCCGCTGCCCCCGCTCGCGGGCGTGCCGCTGGCCATCAAGGACAACATGAACCTTGTGGGCACGCGCACCACCTGCGCCTCCCGCATGCTCGGGGACTACCAGAGCGTCTACACCGCCACCTGCGTCCAGCGCATGCTCGATGCCGGCTGCCTGCCCATGGGCAAGGCCAACATGGACGAGTTTGCCTTTGGCAGCTCCACCGAGAGCTCGGCGTTCCACCGCACCAACAACCCCTGGGATACCGAGCGCGTGCCCGGCGGCTCCTCGGGCGGCTCCGCTGCCGCCGTCGCCGCGGGCGAAGTCGCGCTCTCGCTGGGCTCGGATACCGGCGGTTCCATTCGCCAGC
>CAJMSO010000133.1 GCA_905216075.1 uncultured bacterium
CGCCGGACAGGTTGTCGCGACGCCCGCCGACCATATCGCCGGTCTGTAAGGAGGTCCTATCATGAGCGAAACCAATAATTCGAACGAGGTCGTCGTCAGCATCAAGAACCTCCAGAAGGCCTTTGGCGATAACGTGGTCCTGCGCGACATCGATCTTGATGTGCACAAGGGCGAGGTCGTCGTGGTCCTGGGCCCCTCGGGCTCGGGTAAATCGACGATGCTTCGCTGCATCAATCGTCTGGAGCATCCCACGAGTGGTTCGATTGTCGTCGAGGGCGTGGATGTGTGCGCCAAGGGCGTCGACCTCAATAAGGTACGTACACACTTGGGCATGGTCTTTCAGCAGTTCAACCTGTTCCCGCACCTGTCGGTCAAAAAGAACGTCATGCTTGCGCAGCAAAAGGTGCTCAAGCGCAGCAAGGAAGAGGCCGAGAAGATTGCCATCGAGGAGCTGACCAAGGTCGGCCTGGCCGAGCGCATCGATTTTATGCCGAGTCAGCTTTCGGGCGGTCAGCAGCAGCGCGTGGCCATCGCCCGCGCCCTGTCGATGAATCCGCACGTGATGCTCTTTGACGAGGCCACGTCGGCGCTCGATCCCGAGCTTGTCCGCGACGTGTTGGGGGTCATGCGCGACCTGGCCCGCGACGGCATGACCATGATCGTCGTGACGCATGAGATGGGCTTTGCCCGCGACGTCGCCGACCGCGTCGTCTTTATGGACGGCGGCGTTATCGTGGAGGATGGCACGCCGAGCGAGGCCTTCGACCATCCTAAGAGCGAGCGCACCAAGGCGTTCTTGGGCAATATCTCATAGCGGCGCGTCGAGGTTATCGATATAACAAACGGGGACCGGATGTGAATATCCGGTCCCCGTTTTTGTTTGGGCATGAGCGACTGTTGTTGTGCGGTACTCGGCTGTCAGTTGCCTTGCGACTTTCTGACGGCTTCGTTAGGCCAGCTCCGCTCCCAGGGCCTTGCAGGCCGCTTCGCCCTCGTCGTCGGGTGCGTCGTAGCAGATGACGGAATCTACGACGTTGACGCCGGCCTCGTCGGCGTCGGCCTTCCAGTTGTCCATCCACTCGCCCTCGGCCCACGAATAGGAACCAAAGAGGACGACCTTCTTGTCGCCGAGGGTCTCCTTGACTTCGTCCCACATAGGCTGGAACTCATCGTATTCAAGCTCCTCGGAGCCCATGGCGGGGCAGCCGAAGGCGAAGGCATCATAGTCGGCGGCCCTGTCGGCAGAGAAGTCGGCGCAGGGGATGACTTCGGCCTCGGCGCCCGCGGACGTGGTGCCTTCGGCGACAAAGTTTGCCATGGCCTCGGTGTTGCCCGTGCCGCTCCAATAGACGACGGCGATCTTGCTCATGTTGAGTCCTTTCGGTTGTGCGGCGTGCGGCCGCGGTTTGTACGTTCTATCGGGTCGCCTGGACAAGTTGCGCCAGGCTGCAGCCCTGCTGATAGACAAAGGTGAAGTATTGGGTGCAGGCACGGTAGGCATCAAACGTTGCAAGCGCCTGCTCGACATTTTCGTAGACCTTCCAGGCTCCAAAGACCTTGTAGTTCTCGCCGCGCTGGACGATAAACTCGTGCACGTCGTCGTAGGGATATCCCAGGAAGTAGCCTATTTCGTGCGGAAACTCGCAGGTGCAGTCTTTGCTGCAGCTAGCTTGCTGGGGTAGTGCACATCGGGTTTGGCCGCATGCGCATTCCGCGGCGTTATTGCTTGCGAGCGTGATGCGCGATGCTAAATGCACAAGGCATGTCGAAAGGTCTCTCGTGTCGTAGCCTTCCGAGGCGAGCGCCGTTTGGGCGCGAGGGTCTGCGAAATAGGTGGTGAGGCTTTTGGCTCGGTACACGTATACGAGCGCTCCGCAGGGCCGCCAGACCAAAACACTCAGGTGGATGCCGAGCGGGTCAAGCTCGCGATTGCACTGGGCGATAACGTTGAGCAGGCGTACACGGCGATCTGCGATTGGTGCGGTCGCGTCCGAACCATCCTGATCGGCATAGACTCCTGGATAGGTAAAGAGCGATGCCGGTTTGATGCCCGCGAGCGCGGGGGAGCAGTTGCGCACGACTGCCGCCTGAAACGTTGGGATGTCTATGGTTCGAGTCATGACGCTCCTTACGGATCTAAATTGTTAGCCTAGGAAAACTTATACACGAAAGTAAGCCTTGGTCAACTAAAAGTTTGAAGAGGGAAACTAATTGACCGAACGGACATGATTTTGGGTTAAGATGGGAACACCCCATGGGGGTATCTAGATAGGGCTACTTGAAAGGGGAACGCATGAGTGACTTGCTCAACCCTGCGAATCTCATCGTGCTGGCCGTCATTGCCGTCGGCATGTTTTTTGGGCTGCGTCGCATTGCGGCGTCGACGCATGGAAAGAGTTGTTGCAGTGATGGCGCGAGCGGCAAGAAAGCCAAGAAGGTTGTGGTGGCAGACACCGACGAGTCCCACTACCCCTATCGTGAGGAGCTGCTTATCGGCGGCATGAGCTGCGACGGATGCGCTCGGAATGTGACGAATGCCCTCAATGCGCTTGATGGCGTGTGGGCTACGGTGACGTATGCGGACCGCACGGCGCGCGTACGCTCGAAGCGCCCGGTTGATCGCGACACACTCGAGACGGCGGTGAGGGGCGCGGGCTATTACGTTATGAAAATGTAGGCGTTGCCCTCTCCGGTGGATACCGGACTCCTGCTCATTGTGACTATCGAAATCCAAAAATTTGCGCAAAAAATAACCTTTAGATGCGGCAAAAGTGGAGTTTGGTGACGGTTTGCGCGGAATTCGCTACCAATCGAGCATCTATTAACCCGTCCAAAAAATTACAGGTGTATATTTATACGCTGATTATTGCTGTGCTCAGATTGCAATTAACCGTGGACAGAAATGAAGAATGCTAAAGCTGGGCTTTAGGACAGGGGAGGTTATAGCCTTATGAGACGAGTGGGAGCACTTGGCTTGGTGGCAGCGCTTGCTGCTATCTTGGTATCGCCGCTGCCGGCGCATGCCGAAGATGCTTCGGGTGCCGTTACCTACAATGCGGGAAATGGGTATTCCTTTGAGAAGCTCTCGCATCCTACGGTAGGAACGTCGCAGCCGGATGGCATCGTCGACTACCAGGGTAACGGTGCCGTTGCCGTTCCGGGCGCCGATGGTAATACGGCCAACAACGAAGGCGATCGCGGCCAGAGCTACACTTGGGCGGCTGCGAGCTATGGTGACTGGCTTTATGTAGGCACCTGCTATGCGGCGATGGGCAACACGCTGACGCTCATGAACGGCACGCTGGGCGATTCCTTTGATGCCGAGACCATGCGCCTGACGCTGGAGGCCATGTTTAACGGCACCTTCTTCTATGGACAGCAGAAGGAGGACGGCACGGCCGACAAGGACAGCGGCGGCATCTTGGTCAAGATCAATACCAAGACCGGTGAGACCAAGCTGCTGCTCTCTGATTCGCTCAACGGCGTCGCTCCTTTGTTCCGCAATGCCGTGAGCTATAAGGGCAAGCTCTATTTCTGCGGTAGCGTCAGGACCAATGGCGGCAAAAGCGGCCTGCCTGCTGTATATGAGATCGATCCTAAGACGGATGATTGGAAAGTTGTCTATCAGGGCCTTTCGAGCATGCAGGATTACGGTGCTGCCTACAAGCAGGGCATTTCTACCGGTATCCGCGGCATGTGCGTCCATGATGGCCAGCTCGTCATCAGTAATGTGGGTAAAGACGCGAACGGTAATTTTGTGTCGACAATCCTGACGTCGTCTGACCCCTCGAAGGGCCAGGACAGCTTCACCGAGATTGCTAACTCGGAGACGCTGTTTAACTATCCGGCGATTCGCTATAAGGACAGCATCTACGGCGGCGCCATTTGGGATATGGTCTCGTACAATGGCCATCTCTATGCGACCATCTGCACCGGTACGCCCGAGAACGCTCCCGATGATAATTCCATGCAGTCGTTTGCCATGGTCCGTGGCGACAAGAACGCCGACGGCAGCTATACGTGGACTCCGATTGTTGGCGACAAAGCGGACGGTGCAAAGTACTGCTTTGGCATCGATCCTGCCCGCACCCGTTCTGGTGCTGCCAACATCATCGTCTACAACGACTACCTCTATATCGGTGAATACAACGACGAGGAGATTGCTCTCGAGCGCATCCTGTTCAACAAATCCAACACCGAAGAGGGCGGCAAGAGCGGCATGGGCGGCGTTGACTGCTCGTTTGTGAATGCCAATCTTGAGCAGTCGGTCAACATCTATCGCATGGACAAGGACGAGAACATGGAGCTCGTCGTTGGCGATTCCACCGACATGTTCCCCGAGGGCGGTATTTCCGGCCTGGCTTCGGGCTTTGGCCGAAACGAGAACCAGTACATTTGGCGCATGCAGAAGTTCGACGGCAAGCTGTATATCGGTACCTTTGATACCGCGAGCCTGCTTGAGCCGATCGGCCAGTTCTCCAATGGCGACATTATCGATATGACGCCCGAGGAGTGGAACTCTCAGGTTCAGCGCCTTAGGGACCTGCTCGATCACCTGCTCGACAAGAAATCGCCTGACGACCCCATCGTTCCCGTGAACACGCTTGCGGACGATGATTCAAACGAGGCCGTCGAGGTCGATGACGAGAAGCCTGAGGCCGTCGAGGTCGACGACGAGAAGGCTGAGGCCGTCGAGGTCGATGACGAGAAGACCGAGGTTGCTAAGGGCTTGGGCGATCTGAGCGATGCATTGGATGAGGCTGCGGGCGACCTTTGCGATCAGGCCGCGACGATGTCCGCGGACGTTGAAGACGACGCTGCTTATGTTCAGAAAATCGATAGCGAGATTGCGTACTTCAAGTCTTTTGCCGACCAGTATCAGGACATGCTCGATAGCTATGAGAGCCTGAAGCAGCAGTATGAGGATGCCTATGGCGCCGAGCTGCCGGGTGATATTCAGGATGCGCTCGATAAGCTGCTGAGTGCGGAGAACCTCAAGAAGTTGCAGAGTGTCCTTACGTGCATGTACTACCTGCGCGATGCCGAGCGCGGCTTTGATATGTATGTGACCGAGGACGGCGTGAACTTTACGACGCTGACGACTAACGGCTTTAACGATCCGTATAACCATGGTCTGCGCACCTTTGCGGTGACCAACCAGGGTCTGTGCCTTGGTACCGCCAACCCGTTCTATGGTTGCCAGGTTTGGATCCAGCGCAAGGAGAATTCGGAGAATCCGATTGATCCCGGTACTCCGGATCCGACGAAACCCACCGATCCTTCGCAGCCGGGTGGCGGCAATCAGCCTGGTGGCAGCCAGACGGGCGGCAACGACCAGTCGAGCAGCACCGCGACGACTGTTTCGACGACCACTAAGAAGACTCCGAAGGACGGCTCGCTGCCTCACGCTGGCGACTCGACCCTCACGCTGGTCTTGGGATTGCTGGTTGCAGCTGCCGCAGTGCTTGGCATTGCTCTCGTCTTGCGCAAGCGTTCTCGTTGCTAGGCTCGACCACGCAGCTCGATGCCTTGGATATCGTCGAAGTTGATGGCGATATCCCTGAGTTTGAGCAGCTTGAATGCGGGTAACACTTCGTCGAGA
>CAJMSO010000134.1 GCA_905216075.1 uncultured bacterium
TGGTCGACCGCACGATAGAGCGTGCTTATTCGTTGACGCCTCGAGCGATGCGCGGTGCGGCGGACAAGAAGACAAAGATGGAGCGTCTGAATTTCCTCGACTTCCGGGGCAATGTCACCAAGGCTGGACTCCTAGTTGTGGGCACCTACCCTCAGCAGTTCTATCCCAAGCTCTTCATTGACGTGGCTGTCCATGCGGGAACTCAGAAGGGCATGGCGGGGTCGCTGAGGTTCATGGACCGCACAATCTGTGAGGGAACGTTGGGCGAGATGATCTCGGATGCCGTCGCAGCCGTCGCCAAGAATTTGCGGCGAACCTCGACCGTCCAAGGCGTCTCGCGTGTCGACTCGCTTGAGATTCCCGAGGAGGTTCTGCGCGAAGCAATCGCCAACGCCGTAATCCATCGAGAATACGGGGATCGGTTCTGTGGACAATCGATTGCCGTCGACGTCTTTGATGATCGTGTCGAGGTGACGAATCCTGGCGGCCTTTACGGGGGAAAGACTCGCGAGAACTTGTTTGACGGCAGCTCCCGATGCCGTAACGCGACGCTTGTGAAGCTCATGTCGATTGTCCCGCTGCCGGATGGCGCAGGTCCGCCGGACGAGGGCAATGGCTCGGGCATCCCGATGATGATCGATGCCATGCGCGCGCATGGTCTGGCCGAGCCCCTGTTCTGCCCGGGGTTCGATCGGTTCAAGGTCGTACTTTACCGTTCAAAGATCGAGCCGGTCGATCATGGCGGGGGCTTAATTGTGACGGCACTCAAACATTACGGCGAGCTGGGGACGCGTGAGCTGGCAGAGCGCACGGGGCTCACAATTTCCCAGGTTAGGTCGCGCGTCAACGCGCTCATTGCTCAAGGCGAGCTTGAGCCCACGGCGCCGGCGACGAGCCGCAACCGCAAGTATCGACTGTTGGAGCGCGTGGAATAAATGCGTTAGCGGACGAGGCGACCCAATAATCGACCCTCGATTGGCGCCCACTAAGGTTAAGCGGTTGTTGCCCAGTTGACGGTGATGCTAAAGACTCGGCTTACGCCGGCATGGCCGCGAACCCGTCCATCAAGAACAGCCTAAGAACCAGCTTGATGACATATCCCGGTTTGACTTCAGCCGCGTCAAAGACGTGGCGCTCGGCGAGCTCGCTGCAGTATGCATAGATGTCGCGGATAAGGTCCGCGCCCGAGAGCGTAAACATGTAGCCTGCGTCCGAAAGCGCATTGGGCGCGGCAGGCAACTTGGCCATGTGACAGAACGTTTGCAGGTCGGGCGCCATAACGTTCTGGTAGCCAAGATGGCTGCCGTCTTCTTGTGCGACGAGTTCCAGCTGGCGTACTCGATTCAGCGCCGCTGCCAGCACAAAGCTCGGTGTGGGAGCATTGACGTCCTCCGTGCTCGCCACGAGTCTGCCTGCTGCCTGCGTGACAAGCCAGGCGACCTCGCGCTGGCAGCGCACGGCCTTGCGTGTAACCGGCTTGATGGACGAAGAAGAAACGCTTCCCTTAGGCGGATTCGAAACAGCCACAAGAACCTCCCATGAACGACCCGGCCCAACAAGTCCGGATGAAACACGTGCTACATCAGTATACAGGGAAGTGGGGTAGCGGGGTACAAGCGCGCCAGCGGCAAGCCGAGAGCATCAACGATGTGCCGATCGCGGAATGAGATCTCGTAATAATTGACTCTCGGCCATATTATTGAGGGGCATGACTCGCGTTCGTATGGTTGTAGGTGCTGGCGATGAACGACATTGACCTTGCTGTTCCGTTGATGGATGGACCAAGCTATGACCGCGCCTGCAGCCTCGTGCCTTCCGAATACGTTGAGGCATGGGAGTGGTTTCTGGGCGAGGAACAGCGCGGCGGCGTTTGGACCAGCCTTCCGCACCACACCAAGGAAGATAGCCCTCAGTATCAGTATCGTTTGAGAATTGGCTCGGACTTCTTTCCCGTAACGCGGGATTCAGGGATCTTCTGGCCGGGCCGGGATCGGGTGAAGCAAGATCCCAATAAGATCTTTGCGCTTTCGGTCCATAACTCTAAAAAGAGCTTCTACACCGATGTGCCTCCGCTCTATTTGGACGATGGTACGTGGGTCATTAAGTACTCGGTTCAAGCGCCGGGTACCGTTGGTTTTCGAGACCAGAATTACAACCGTAAAATGCTCAACTGCATGGAATGTGGCGTTCCAGTCGGAGTCATATTTGCAACCGAGGTGGGCTACAAGGTGCTCGGCCTTGCGTTTGTTGAACGGTTCGAGCCCGAAAACGGATGGTTTGTTCTGCACGGTCCTGTTCATAAAGGCGGACCGGACCCCCGTTTTGCGCCCGACATGAGTTATCTGAAGCACATGCCCGTCGATATTGAGTTTGCCGGACAGGGTACGACCGACGACGAAAAGGTCCGCTATGCGTTAAGGCGCGAGCGATTGGGGCAGCAATGGTTCCGCAAGCAGCTCGTTGCCGCCTATGATGGCCGTTGCGCGGTGTCGGACTGCGGCGTCAGCGAGGCTCTGGAAGCTGCGCATATCGAGAATTACTCGGGACCCAAATCGCAGGTTGCCAGCAACGGCATTCTGCTTCGGCGCGATCTTCATTCCCTATTTGATGCTCACCTGATTTCGTTTGAGCCTGTTTGCGGCGAATATCGGCTGTGCGAATCGTACCTGCTGGATAAGACCGACTACGCTTCCTTTGCGGGTGCGACGCTAAGGCAGCCGAATGAGCGTCAGTGGCGACCCGATACGGTGTTTCTTGAGGCCCATCGCATTGAGTTCGATCGCTCGGAAAAGAAGCGTGAAAAGGCGGGGCTTCTGCCGTATTAGCGTATTTGGCTTTGGCATTCTTTGACGATCGTGTTGTTTGATCGGATCGCGTGGCGATACAATCTCGCGCCCGCCCGCCGGTGCATGCTCTTCCTGATTTGTATAGCGAGAAGGGGCATGTATGAGCTGGCGAGGCGATATTGCGATGGGGAAGTACGGAAAACTGCCGTGTGCCCTTATCGACAACAATATGTTTCCGGGCGTAGAAGTGGATTGCGGGTCGTTTGCTGTCGCCTGTCCTTGCTGCGGCTCGCAAATACCGTGTCTCGACATTCGGTTCATCGATGCACGCGACAGGTTCAGCGACGAAGTGAGGAAACGCACGGGCGTTCATATGCCGGTGTATCCGGAGAAATGCCCTGTTTGTGGCCTCGATATCGTGTACGACGCCGGCGACGAGGGATAGGTGATGCGGAGGAGTTGGCTGTGAGTGTCTTTTGCCTCTACAAATAAATCCCCTCACCGAGTTGCCTGTGGAACTCGGCGTGATGGTCGCGTGCCCAGGTAAAGAGCGCCTGGTCAAAGTCGGTACGCGTGGCCGGGACGCCAAAGACGCCGGCAACTTCGACGCGTATAAACTCCAGTGCCGGCAGCTTGTTGATGGCAGTGAGGGCAAACGGGGACGAGGGCTCCTCGAACAGATAGCGGCTGCCTTGCAGCGCGTCGCAACTGGTGCACGTGACGGGGCTTTGGAGGCTCGCGCGCCTACGGGCTTGTAGCCGCAGCGCTTATGAAGGTAGTCGCGGATCTCGCCCGGCACGCAGCCAAGAGCGGGCACGATGGCGAGTGCGTTGGCGTTGGCCGTGTCGATGGCAATGTGCCCGGCTTCGTTGGGCGCGTGCGCGATGGCGATGCTCTCGTCGTTATCGGCTCGATAGGGAATGCCGAAGGCCGCGACCGAGGTCTCTTTGTGACACTTCCAGCACTCGCGCTTGCCCAGTACTAGATATATATACGGTGCTGAGGGGTCGGATCGGTCAACACCGGGCAGCCACTCGGCAAAGGGCTCGGGGTTGACGCCGCTGGGTACATACCAGATCTTTTTGGTCCGGTCCCATTTGGCGCCCAGCGCCTTGGCTTCTTCTTTGTGCGAAAAGGGGACATCGAGCTCGGTGCGCATGGCGGCTCCTTGGTGCTGCAGGTGCAAGTGGCTCAAGGATACCGCAGGGCGCAGACATCGCGGCGTTTTGCCGAGAAGCTGCGGTGCGGATGGGTTCGAGACGTGTTGGTCTCGGCCTCGGTGACTATTGGGGCGGTTTTGATTGACTGCGGAGTCAGCCGGGATAGGCACTTGGGTCGCTGACGCGGTTTTGTGTATGGGCAGGGTGGTTGTTTGGGCGGTTGGAGCCGCCAGCTGATTTGGCGACATAAAACAAAACAGCCCAGAGGACATAGCCACTGAGCTGCGAACATTTGGTGGGCGTTAGAAGATTTGAACTTCTGACCTCTTCCGTGTCAGGGAAGCGCTCTCCCCCTGAGCTAAACGCCCGATCAAGGGTGCGCAAGCGCGCAAGGGATAATATAACGGAGCCTGAACTCGGTGGCAAGAACATTTTTAAAAATCGCTTACATTGTGGAATTCGGGGGCTTTGTCGTATCCATTTCAAAAGAGCCTGCTGCCGCGATTTGGCTGTCGCATAATGCAAGGCCATTGCGGTATCGAGCTATGGAAAGACGCCTGCGGAATTGTCCTACCGATAAGCGGACAAGCCTCCAGCTGGTGCCTCCGCAGTGGTAAGGTAAGCCGAATTGTTTCCAGGCTGTTTCGGGGGAGTGGAATGAGCAAAGAGTGTGTCGAGCAGGTCGAAGGCGCAGGGGCTTCGGTGCCGATGACCGATATATCGAACATTGATGTGCCCGAGGGCACCGACGAGCTCAGCCGCAACACCCGTCGCGCATGGCGCGACCGCTTGAACAGCGCTTCGACGCGCAAGATGATCACGGGCGTCTTGGCTACGCTGGTGGGCGGTTCGTTTTGGGGCTTCTCGGGCACCAGCGCGAGCTTTCTGTTCGATACCTACCACGTCGACACCCTGTGGCTTATGAGCGTGCGTCAGATTCTCGCCGGTCTACTCTTTATGGCCGTGGTTGTTACGCGCGACCGCGAGCGCCTGATTAAGCTCTGGACCACACCCGCCGATCGCAAGCAGCTGCTGCTCTTTACCGCCTTTGGCCTGCTGTTCAACCAGTTTTGCTATCTTTCGGCCGTGCGCCTGACGAACGCCGGAACCGCGACGGTGCTCCAGTGCCTGCAGCTCGTTATCATCATGGGCTACGCCTGCGCGATCGATCGCCGCATGCCGCGTACTCGCGAAGTCATCGGCATTGGCCTGGCTCTGGGTGGAACCTTTTTAATCGCCACCGGCGGCGACCCCACCAGTCTGAATATCTCACCGCTTGGCCTGGCAGCAGGTCTTATGTGTGCGGTCAGCGCCGCGTGTATGGCGGTGATTCCCGCCAAGATCCTGCCCGAATACGGCAGCCCCATCGTCACGGGCTCGGCAATGCTCACGGCGGGCGTGGTCTCGTGCGTCTTCGTGCAGCCTTGGGCGCATATGCCGGCGCTCGATGCCGCCGGCGTCGAGGCGCTCGCGGTGTTCGTTGTTATCGGCTCGTTTTTTGCTTACAT
>CAJMSO010000135.1 GCA_905216075.1 uncultured bacterium
AGGGCTTGTCGTAGTAGTCGATAAAGCGCTGATTGGCAAGATAGCCGTGGGTGAGGCCCAGGTATGCTTCGTCTTGGGGCTCGTGTCCCCAATTAAGGCCAATCCATCGGCGATGCATCGCGACGAGTTTGCGGGCCTCGTTGCTCTCCGGGTCGTCAATGCCCATGGCAATCGAAAGCTGGCCCAGAACAGCGCGTTCAAGTTCCTTCATGTCGTTCCATGTCTCGGGGTCCATGTCCAGCAGCGCTTCGTTTACCGCATCGATAGCCTCATCGCCATAGCGCGCCCGCGCTTCGGCGCCGTAGCGCTCCTCGTTTTCCTGCACGGTGCGCCAGCGCTCCAGTTGCGGCAGGACGGCGCCCATGAGCGAGACGGCTTCGTCGAGCGACATGCCGGTGTTTTGTGCCAGCCGCGGGGCACAGTCCTCGATCATCGCCTCCATGGTGGTCTCGTAGGTGTACTGGCCGTGGTCGTAGCACCACTTGCAGTAATGATCGGTCGCGGCGCCCGCAGCATCGGTACCGCAGTCGTCGGGCGTGAGTATCATGCCGCAGCTCTGGCAATAGTGCTCGGGCATTTCGAGCAGGTGAGACAGGGGCTCGTCGGTCACGGCGGCGATGAGCTTCATCATGTCGATGCCCGGTGTGACCTCGCCGCGCTCCCAACGGCTGATGGCTTGGCGTGTGACGAAGAGCTTGGCGGCGAGCTGCTCCTGGGTAAGGTGATGGGCGCGACGGACAGCGATGAGCTTTTCTGCAAAGGCCATGGTGGCTCCTTTCTGCTGGTTGATGGCTTAAGCATACGCGGCAGCAGGTGCCCTTCCAAGCAACCGTTGGTTGCACGACGGGGAACCGCGGCGAAGAATTGCGCGCAACGCCCCACACCTTCATGCCGTACAATGACCGGCATGGAACCTATTGCACACATACATACCGATCTGCCGCAGAAGTTTGGCATTCCGCGCAACAGCTTTTTGGCGCCCCATCTGCAGGGACGCATTGTCTTTGAGCCGGAATTTGCCTCCAACGCAGCGGTCGAGGGTCTGGACTCCTTCTCTCACCTATGGCTGCTGTGGCGCTTCGAAAACGGAACGCCCGGCGGCACGGCTAAGGACATAGCTACCGATGCCAAGACGCAGGACAGGTCCGGCACCAATGCCAAGTGGTCGAAAACTGTGCGCCCGCCGCGTCTGGGTGGAGCCGAGCGCGTGGGCGTGTTTGCCACGCGCAGTCCGTTTCGCCCTAATCCCATCGGTCTTACCTGCGTCAAGCTCGATCGCGTCGAGCTCACCGACAATGGTCCCATCATCCATGTGCTGGGGGCCGACCTGCGTGACGGCACGCCCATCTACGACATTAAGCCCTACATTCCGTTTGCGGACTGTCACCCGGATGCGACCGGCGGCTGGATTGAGGGTACTCCGTGGCAAGAGCTCGACGTCGAGTTCCCACAAGCGCTGCAGGATATGGTCCCGCCCGCAAAGCTCCCAGGCTTGGTCGAGGTCCTTTGCCAAGATCCGCGCCGCGCGGGCAGCAAGCACGAGCCAAACCGCGTTTACCATTTGGCTTACGCCGGGCTCGACATATCGTTTACGGTCGACGGAGCCGGGTTGACGGTAACCGCCATCAACGACGCTCAAGACTAATCTGCCATCCGCCCGTATCCGTCAAAATCAGCAGCAAACCCCATGCCAAAACCGCCCACGCTGGTGGACAATAACGCCTACCAAAACAATCAACTTTGCACGGGAGTTCAGCATGAAATACGACTTTAGCTCGCTTATCGACCGCCACGGCATGGACTCCATCGCCGTTGACTCTTGGGGCGAGATCCCCGGCATGGCTCCGAACGCACCCGACGAGGGTTTCGACCGCATTCCCATGTGGGTGGCCGACATGAACTTCGCCACGGTGCCCACGGTTCAGGAGTACATCATCAAGCGCGCTCAGCACCCCATGTTTGGCTACTTCAATCTGCGTCCCGAGTACTTCGACCGCATCATCGAATGGCAGAGCCGTCGCAACGGCGTTGAGGACTTGGCGCCGGAGCATATCGGCTACGAAAACGGCGTGCTGGGCGGTGTCGTGTCGACGCTGCGTGCGTATGTTCAGCCGGGCGATGCGGTGCTGGTCCACAGCCCCACCTACATCGGCTTTACCAAATCCATCGAAGCCGCGGGCTATCGTATTGTCCACAGCCCGCTTAAGCTCGACGACCAGGGCGTGTGGCGCATGGACTTTGAGGACATGGAGCGCAAGCTCGCCCAAAACTACATCCATGCCGCGGTGTTCTGCTCGCCGCACAATCCCTGCGGCCGCGTATGGGAGCGCGACGAGATCGAGCGCGCCATGGACATCTATCGCCAGCACGATTGCGTGGTGATCTCGGACGAGATTTGGTCCGATATCATCCTGCCGGGGCACAAGCATATCCCGACGCAGTCGGTGAGCGAGGATGCCCGCATGCGTACGGTTGCCCTCTACGCGCCCAGCAAGACGTTCAACCTGGCGGGCCTGGTCGGCAGCTACCACATTGTCTACAACGAGACGCTGCGTGACCGCATGTGCGCCGTGTCCGACAAGACTCACTACAACGAGATGAATGTCCTCTCCATGCATGCGCTTATCGGTGCCTATCAGCCGCAGGGCTACGAGTGGGTGGACGAGCTCAACCAGGTGCTTGCCGGCAATATCGAGTACTTCTGCGATTACGCGGACGAGCATTTTGAGGGCGTGTCCTATTCGCGTCCGCAGGGCACGTACATGGTGTTTCTGGACTGCGCCGAGTGGTGCTGCGAGCATGGCCGCGATATTCAGTGGCTGCTCGACGAGGGAGCGCGCGTGGGCGTGGGGTATCAGGACGGCCGCCCGTTCCACGGACCCTGCCACATTCGCGTGAATCTGGCGCTGCCGCTTTCGCGCGTGAGAGAGGCGTGCGACCGCCTGGACCACTACGTTTTTAATGCACGGTAAATGAGAGCTTCGCGCGGGGCCTTCTGCCGCGTCGGCGGGAAGGTCCCGTACGGTAAGGCGTCTGTAACCATTGGGCGCTCGAGTGATTTCATTTGCTATTATTTTTTTAGCATTTCAGTCCGTGAATAGGATCGTCTGGAGCTCGATGAAAAGACCTCGCCGCTCGGTTGCCATATCGTTGTTTGTTGCGCTTGCGGTAGTGTGTGCCTTTGTCGTAGCGATAGCCGGCTGTTCCGGGTCGAATGACGGAGCCTCGACGTCTGCATTAGAAGGTCTGGACGCCTCGCAAGTCAAAGACGACGACCTTACGACGCTCAACGTCGGCAGCGACCTCTATCCACCGTTTGTGTATACCGACGAGTACGGCGATATCGTTGGCCTGGATGTCGAGATATTGACCGAGGCTTTGGCCCGCATTGGTTACAAGCCAAAATACCAGCTGATCGATTGGGAAAAGAAGAAAGAGCTGCTGGCGAGCGGCGAGCTCGATTGCGTCATGGGCAGCTTTAGCATGACGGGTCGCGAGAACGAGTATCGTTGGGCCGGCCCGTACCTTGCGAGCCGCCAGGTAGTCGCGGTCGATCCCCAGAGCGATATCTACACGCTTGCCGATCTTGAGGACAAGGTTGTGGCGGTCCAGTCCACTACCAAGCCCGAGGACATTTTGCTCAATCGTACAAATGAAAACGTTCCGCAGATCAAGGAGCTCTACAGCTTTTCGGACCGCTCATGCCTGAACCCGGCGCTCGTCGAGGGCCTGGTCGACGCCATCGCCGCGCATGAGTCTTCGCTGCTCACCTACGAAAAAGACTATGGTGTGACGTATCGCATTTTGGATGAGCCGCTGCTGGAGGTTGGTTTGGGCACCGCTTTCGATCTCAACGATACGCGCGGCATCGACGTTAAGCTCACCCATGCCTACCAAGAAATGCTTGTCGATGGCACCATGGAACGCCTGGTGTCAAAGTACTTTGATGACCCTGCACCATTTTTGAATACGGAGGGCCTGTCATGATCGATGCGCCCGACCACGCCGTAGAGGAGCGGGACGATCGTTCGGCATGGGTATGGCTCATTGCCGCCCTGTTGGGGATAGCGCTCTCGGTTGTTGCCGGCATGATGAGCTACGGTTACACGACAGCCCAGGCCGAGCAGCGCTTTGCCGACGTTGTCGATTACGTGGCGACGCAGAGCCTTTCCTACGATGCATTCAATAGCGCCTATACGACCAAAAACCTGATTCGCGTTATGGAGATCGCCGGAGAGGCGGCGCGCGATATGGAGCGCGACGGCTCGGTGGATAACGCCGCGCTGGAGCAATATGCTGACCAGTTCAACGTGAGTGCGCTGATCGTGACGGACGCATCGGGCAACTTGGTGTCCGAGTCCTCGACGGATGGCGTGGGCTACGAGTCGCTTGCTACGTATCTCAAAGAAGCGCCCGTGTTGGAGGTGGCAACCCATCCGCTTAAGTCTTATACCGATAGTATTACGCTTGCGGATGATTCGGTTGCAGACATTGGCTGCGTGACTCGGCAGGATGGCGAGGGCATCGTTATCGCGGTAAGGCATCAGAGCGCGAAAGCGGTTGCAAGCAATACACTCAAACTGCAGAGCCTGCTTGATGGCTATGAAACCATCGATAGCGGCAATATCGTGATCGAAAGCGACGGCAAGGTCGTTGCGACCAATGCCGTTGAACCCACCGTATTGGGCGTGTTCGATCTGCCTGCGACGGATGTCTTTATTGTCGACGGTATTAAGGATCGATGCCTGGCTGGTAAGGTCAGATTGGTTAACGCCGACGGCGAGTGGTATTTGGGCACATTTGGAAAAGCGCACAAATTCTATGTGTACACCTATGCCTCGGCGCAGCGCTACTTTGAGGTCGCCGCGGCTGTTGCCGCCGGCGTGCTGGTGCTCTACGGCGGTGTTATAGCCGTTGTTGTGACGGTGCGTCGCCGCGCTGATCGTCGACGTTTGACGGACTTGCTGCAGCAGGAGCGCGACTATGGCGACAAGCTGGCAAAGGCGGCGCGTGAGGCCTCGTCTGCCAACTCGGCAAAGACGGAGTTTCTGCGTCGCATGAGCCACGATCTGCGCACGCCCATCAACGGCATTCGCGGCATGGTCGAGGTTGGCGATGCCAATGCGGACGATCTGCAAAAGCAGACTGAGTGCCGCTCAAAAATCTGGACGGCATCGGGACTGCTGCTCGACCTTGCCAACGAGGCGCTCGATATGAGTCGCCTGGAGAGCGGGCAGGTCGACCTGAACCTCGTGCCCATAAATTTGGTGGCCCTCAACTGTGAAGTGCGCGATATTCTGGAGCGCCAGGCCGAGGAGCGTCTGGTGACAATTATCTCCGACCAGCAGACGCTTAATCATCCCTATGCGCGGGTGAGCGTGACGCACCTCAAGCGTTTGTTGCTCAATATTGGAGTCACCGTTTGGTTTCCAGTCAGTCCATTGGCGTTG
>CAJMSO010000136.1 GCA_905216075.1 uncultured bacterium
CCGCCTACATGGCCTTTAACATTCCGGGCACGCCGCGCCTGATCGCTCCGTCCTTCGTGGGACCGTCCTATGCCCGTGAGGCACCGCGTCCTATCACGGTCGACGAGATTCACGAGCTCACGCATCAGTTTGGCGACGCCGCTGTGCGTATGCAAAAGGCTGGCGTCGATGGCGTCGAGGTCCATGCGGCGCATGCCCACGGCATGCTTGGCGGCTTTTTGACCCCGCTCTACAACAAGCGTACCGATGAGTACGGCGGCTCGCTCGACGCCCGTATGCGCTTCCTGCTCGAGGTCATCGCTGAGATTCGCGAGCGCTGCGGCAAGGACTTCATCATCGACGTCCGCATCTCGGGCGACGAGTACACCGATGGCGGCCTGACCCTCAACGATATGATCTATGTCTCGCGTCGCCTGGAGAAGGCCGGCGTCGACATGATTCACGTGTCGGGCGGTACCACCATCAAGCGCGGTTCCGCCATTCCCGCCGCCGGCACGCAGCAGGCCTCACACGCTGCCTGCTCGCGCGAGATCAAAAAGCACGTCAACATTCCCGTCGCCACCGTCGGCCGCATCAACGAGGCCTGGATCGCCGAGGAGCTGATCGAGGACGGCGCTGCCGACATCTGTATGATGGGCCGCGCCAATCTGTGCGATGCTGAGTTCTGCAACAAGGCCGCTGCCGGCAACGCCGATGACATCCGCCCCTGCATTGGCTGCCTGCGCTGTCTGAACGGCATTATGTTTGGCAAGCGCATCTCCTGCACCGTTAATCCGGACGTGGAGCGCGACGAGGCCGGCTACGAGCCTGCCGCCGAGGCCAAGAACGTGCTCGTTGTGGGCGCTGGTCCTGCGGGCATGGAGGCAGCCTACATTGCCGCCAAGCGCGGCCACAACGTGGTGCTCGTGGACAAGCAGGATGAGCCGGGCGGCGAGATGCGCATCGCAGCCGTTCCGCCGGCAAAGCAGGAGCTCACCCGCGTGATCAAGTATCAGTACCGTCGTCTGGCCGAGGCCGGCGTCACATGCGTCTTTGGCACCGAGCTTTCGGCCGAGGACATTCAGCGCGACTACGCAGGTTACGAGGTTGTCCTGGCTTATGGCGCCGAGCCCATCGCTCCGGCCTTCATGCAGGGCTTTAAGCAGGTTATGACAGCTGACGACCTGCTGGGCGGCAAGGCTTTCCCGGGCAAGAAGATCGTCATCGTCGGCGGCGGCACCGTCGGCTGCGAGACAGCCGATTACCTGGCCCCGCTGGTCAATGACCTGTCGCCGGCCAATCGCGATATCACCGTTATCGAGATGACCAAGACGCTTGCCGCCAACGAGGGCGGTGCCGGTCGCGCGGTGCTCATCACGCGCATGCTCTCCAAGGGCGTCCACGTACTGACCGAGGCCAAGGTGACCGAGATTACCGAGGACGCCATCAGCTACGAGAAGGATGGCGAGGTCCACACCATCGCCGATGCCGATACGCTGGTGCTTGCCATGGGCTATCGTCCCAATACCAAGTTGGCCGACGACCTTGCCGCTGCCGGTGTTGCCACCCACGTGCTGGGCGATGCCAACAAGTGCGGCAACATCCGCGACGCCATCGGCGATGGCTACAAGGTTGCCTGCGAGCTCTAGCCAACCCCTTGGCGCATGTGGGGCCTATCCCCACGGCGTCAGTCGGTAGATAGCAAAAAGCGGCGGTCGTCCCGTACATGGGACGACCGCCGCTTGCGTTAGCAGCAATGAACCGTGCGGTTAGAGCCCCAGGATCTCCTTGACCTTGGCGATGATGGCCTCGTCGGTGCCGTTGGCAAAGAAGTACTCCTGGAAGTGCTCGCCGGCAAGTGCGCCCTTCACCAGGTCCTGATCGATCTCGCCCAGGACGTCGACGAGCGGACGCATGGTCACAGCGCGCACGCCGTCGAGGATCTTCTTATTACGCTGCTCGGGCTCAACACGCTCGGCGGGGTAGCCGTTGCCCGAACCAAAGCCAAAGAGCTTCTCGAAGGTGTACTCGAGGTTGAGCTCCTGGCCCCAGCCGTTCTTGAGGGCGAAGGGCATGGCGACGGCGTTGCCATCGTTGACCTGGGCAAAGGTGTAGGCGTCGAGCGGGTCGGCAACGTGGCCGCACAGCACGCCGGGGAAGGAGTTGCAGGCGAGCATGGCGCCCTCGCCGGTGCCGCAGCCGGTCACGACGTAGTCGGCAGCACCGGAGTTCAGCAGCACGGCGGCAAGGATACCGTTCTGCACGTAGGTGAGGGGCTTGGAGTCGGCGTCGGCATACATACCATAGTTAAAGACGGTGTGCCCCATGGGCTCGACGACCTTCTTAAGGGCAGCTTCGATCATGGGGTTCTTGGAGTTCTGAGAGTTCTCATTGATCAGAGCGATCTTCATTGCGAATTACCTTTCTATTTCTAACTTGCGGTGAAATACGGACTGTTTTGCCTGATAGAAGCCAAAGCCAATCCTTATCTCACCGCAACTCAAATGAAAAACGAGTGGATGAAACCTGATATGGGCAGTTGCGGCGACGCTTATTGAGGCTGCTTTCCAATGTATGCGAGGATGCCGCCGTCGACGTAGAGGATGTGGCCGTTGACGAAGTTCGATGCATCGGAAGCCAAGAACACGGCGGGGCCCTTCAGATCCTCGGGCGTGCCCCAACGGGCGGCCGGCGTCTTGGCAATGATGAACTGGTCAAACGGGTGGCGGCTGCCGTCGGGCTGCGTCTCGCGCAGGGGTGCGGTTTGCGGCGTGGCGATGTAGCCGGGTCCAATGCCGTTGCACTGGATATTGGCCTCGCCAAACTCCGAGCAGATGTTCTTGGTGAGCATCTTGAGTCCGCCCTTGGCGGCGGCATAGCCGGCGATGGTCTCGCGACCTAGCTCGCTCATCATCGAACAGATGTTGATGATCTTGCCGTGGCCCTTGGCGATCATGCCGGGCAGGCAGGCCTTGGACACGATAAACGGTGCGTTGAGGTCAATATCGACGACGCGGCGGAAGTCCTCGGCGCTCATGTCGAGCATCGGGGTGCGCTGGATAACGCCGGCGTTGTTGACCAGGATGTCGGGCGTGGTGCCAAAGTCGGCCTCGATCTTGGCGATGAGCTCGGCAACGACGGCCTCGTCGGTGACGTCTGCCACGTAACCATGAGCCTCAAAGCCCAGCTCGCGGTAGTGCTTCTCGGCCTCGGCTACCTTGTCGGCGTGACGTGCGTTAAAGGCGATCTTGGCGCCAGCCTCTCCGAGCGCCTCGGCGATAGCCATGCCAATGCCATAGGTGGCGCCGGTTACCAGTGCGACCTTGCCGTCCAGACGGAAGCTGTCCATAAGATCAGACATAGCGATCCTTTCAAAAGAAACGTTCATCTATATAAGTCTTGCTTTTCATACAAGGTCAGTATAGGAGAAGAGGATGATTTAAAAATCAGATTCTCCTAAAATCAGGTGAACGTTCACTTTTAAAAGGTAAACGGTGATTTCGCCCTTGCCGCGCGGACGTTTATTCGCTCTGTTCCTGCGTGCCCTCTGCGATCATGTTACGGTTATACACCAGGTGCAGATACATCGCGTCGTGCGCGGCGGTGGGATTGCGCGAGGCGATGGCGTCGGCCACATCGCGGTGCGTGCGGATAGTTTCCTCGACGAGCTTTTTGCCAGTCACGTCGATAAAGAGGGGGACGGATGCCTTGAGCACGCCCATCAGGCGGGGAACGACGAGGTTTCCGGAGCTCTCGGCAATGGCATTGTGGAACGCGGTGTCGGCGGCGGAGTAATCCTCACCGGCCTCGGCCAGGCGCTCGGATTCGTCGCAGAGCTCTTTGATACAGACGACCTGGTCGTTGGTTGCGTGCTCGGCCTCCATGCGTGCCATCTGCGGCGGCGCCACGGCGCTCTCGCACGTCAACGATGCCGGTTTTTGGATGTGCTCCTCGTTCCTGGAGATTGACGAGAAGACCACCCTCAAGTCCTGGACCGTTATGGAGACGCTCATCGGCCTTTCGGGTCTTGCCTGCGCCTTGGTGATTTCGTTCTTCGCCTAGTTCGCGTAGCTAAGCATCTTTCACCGAGTGCATCGCTCGGTACCCATTTTTACCTGATTCATTAACCAACGATTGGTACAACCGTTCAAACCAAAAGAGGAGAGCATCATGGACGAGAAGACCAAAGCGCAGATTCAACAGGAGGCGGCCGACCTGGTTGCCAAGCTGCAGCCGCGATCTGGCAAGTTCCGCACCATTAGCCCCGAGATGGACCCACTGCGTCTGGGCTCCGGCTGGACCATTGAGGATCTGGACAAGCCGCAGGTCATCATCGAGTCGACGTTTGGCGACTCGCACCCGGGTTCTGCCGGCCTGTTCGAGCTGGTCGAGGAGGTGCGCGCTGGCGTTGCCGAGGCTGGTGGCCACGGCGCCCGTTACTTCTGCACCGACATTTGCGACGGTGAGGCCCAGGGCCACGACGGCATCAACTACTCGCTGCCCAGCCGCGACATGATCGCCAACATGATCGAGATTCATGCCAAGGCCACTCCATTCGACGCCGGCGTCTTTGTCGCCAGCTGCGATAAGGGTCTGCCTGCGAACCTCATGGCCATGGGCCGCATCAACATCCCCTCCATCGTCGTTACCGGCGGTGTCATGGATGCCGGTCCCGACCTGCTGACCCTGGAGCAGCTCGGCGCCATCTCGGCCCGCTATGAGCGCGGCGAGATTTCCCGCGAGGAGCTCGAGTTTGCCAAGCACAACGCATGCCCCAGCTGCGGCGCCTGCTCCTTTATGGGTACCGCCTCGACCATGCAGGTTACCGCCGAGGCCCTGGGCCTTATGCTCCCCGGCACGGCTCTGCTGCCCGCAACCAGCTCCGATCTGCGTGAGTTTGCGCGCGAGGCTGGCCGTCAGTCCGTGTGGCTCTCCGAGCACAACCTGTGCCCCCGCGACATCGTGACCAAGGAGTCCTTCGAGAATCTCATCATGGTCCACGGCGCCATCTCCGGTTCCACCAACTCGCTGCTGCACATTCCCGCGATCGCCCGCGAGTTTGGCATCGAGATGTCCGCCGACGATTTCGATCGCCTGCACCGTGGCGCCCACTATCTGCTCAACGTTCGCCCCGCAGGCGAGTGGCCGGCGCAGTTCTTCTACTATGCGGGCGGCGTGCCGCGCATCATGGAGGAGATCAAGTCGATGCTCCACCTCGACGTTATGACCGTCACCGGCAAGACTCTCGGCGAAAACCTCGAGGACCTTAAGAACAATGGCTACTACGAGAAGTGTGGCCGCTACTTGGAGAAGTGGAACCTTAGGCGCGAGGACATCATTCGCCCGTTTGACCAGGCTTTTGGTACCGACGGCTCCATCGCCATCCTTCACGGCAATCTTGCTCCCAAGGGCGCGGTCGTCAAGCACACCGTCGTTCCGCGCGAGATGTTCCAGGCTACGCT
>CAJMSO010000137.1 GCA_905216075.1 uncultured bacterium
CCACCCAGGCATCACCGCCGGCATCGGACTCCATCCTTGGTGGCTGGCTGACGGCCGATGCGGTACCGCCGAAATCGATCTGCTTTGCAAATTTGCCGCACAGGAGCGCTATATCGGCGAAGTTGGGCTCGACTTCTCGCCGCGCTTCGCGGACACCGAGGGAATCCAAACTCAGGCATTTGATCGGCTTTGCCAGACGCTGTCGCAGTACCCGCTTCCTGGGCGCGTCCTGTCCATTCACGCCATTCGCGCGGCAGGAGCGATCTTGAACATTTTGGAGTCGCACAGCCTTCTTGAGGACACCCCCAGCTCCCCCGTTATCATCTTCCACTGGTTTAGCGGCACCTCGGACGAGCTTGTCCGCGCACGCAATGCAGGCTGCTATTTTTCCGTCAACGAACGCATGCTTGCGTCTAAACGTGGACGCGAATATGCCCGACAGATTCCACTCGACCGTCTACTGCTCGAGACCGATGCCCCAGCCGAACCAAACACAGAGACAAGCGCGCAGTCGCTCATCAAATCGCTCACAAGGACCTCGATGCGCATTGCCTCACTCAAAAACTGTGACGCAAAGCGCATCGAGTCGGCAGTTTTAGCAAATGCGCACTCTGTTTTTGACCTTCGCTAACCCCTGTGGACAAACATGCCAAGGGGCATGCGAATCGCACAACGCAGTCCCTATTGGAAGGCGGTACAGCTCGGCGGCATTACGCCAATTCGTGCATGAGATCACGGTTGCGTGCATACAATTCGTCAAAGATATGGCGGCGCGACGCATATAGCTCGTGGGCAGCCATATCGGGCACGATTGTTTGCGCAACGCCAAGGACTTGGGCAAGCTCATCCCATGATGCATAGGCGCCACCTGCGAGAGCTGCCATGATGGCATCACCGAAGCACGCGCCCACCGTAACCTTGGCAACCGAGACCTCGCGCCCGCATACGTCGGCGATGGCCTGCATCCAAACTGGATTCTTGGTTCCACCTCCGACAAGCATAATGCGCCCAATTGGCAGCCCATGCTCTCGCTCGATAATGTCGACATGGGATGCAACGGTATACGCGACGCCTTCCAAGGCGGCGCGAACCATATGGGCTCGTGTATGCCTTCCGGTCAGGCCAAAGAAGACGCCACGCGCCTCGGGATCGTTGAGCGGAGTACGCTCCCCTGCAAAGTACGGCAGACACAGGAGCCCATCGGCACCCGGCGCCACATCGGCGGCATCATGCGCCATAACCGAATATGCATCGGGGCCACCGTGGCCCTCGGCCTCCACGGCGTCGCGATACAGCTCTTGGCGCAGCCACGATGTGAGTGCGCCCGCCGTATTGGTCCCCGCGCAGATCCCGTAAGTTCCGGGAATGATAAACGTCCCCGGCCACAGGCGGGCATCATCAATCATATGATCAGCTAGGTAGATGAAATACGCCGTGCTCCCCAACTGAACCATCATATCGCCGGGACGGAATACACCCGTCGAAATGGCCTCGGCACCAGAGTCGCCCGTTCCCACTAAGACAGGTGTCCCTGCCGCGAGCCCCGTCGCCTCAGCCGCACGCTGCGTAATCACCCCGGCAATATCAGTAGCCGACATTACCTCCGCCATCTGGTCAGGCCAGCAGAAACGAGCACATTCCCGAGCATCAACCTTCCAAGTAAAGCGGTCGTATAGGGGAAGAAAATCCTCCGCCAAATAACGGTCCACCGTAAAACGCCCCGTCAACTTTGCGCATAGAAACGACGACGCCGTCAGGAACTTCGCGGCACGTTCGTGCACCTCGGGCATATTCTCCTTAAACCACAAGATCTTGGGAGCAATATCTGACGAACAGGGATCGTGCCCGAAAAGCTCGCGTGCGCGGCCTGGCCCATATTCGGAAAGAAGCTCGTCAATCTGCGGCTTCGAACGTGCATCGACTCCATACAAAATCGCGGGCGCCAGCGCATTGCACTCGGTATCGACCGGTACGCAGTCGCAACCCAATGCGGAAAGGCCCACGCATCCGATCTGTGCCGCGTTAACCCCCGATCGCGCCACCAGCTCGCGCGACAAGCGGCAAAAATCGCCCCACCAAACGGCCTCCGCATCATGCTGGTACCATCCATCACACGGGTTGTCCGTCTCGTGTCCACAAGAGGCTTGACAAACGATGTTGCATCGATCATCGATTAAAACGCCTTTAGAGGCGCTTGTCCCAATATCAATACCCAGATAGAGCGCCATAGGTGCCTACTCCCCTCGCGCCGTACGAGCGGCAGCCATAAAACGAGCTACCCGCTCAACATCAACCGGGGCATCCAGCTTTCCGTCGCGCTTTAAGCACGTGCCGACAAACGCGCCATCGTAGTGAGCAAATACGTCAGCCACGGTATTTTCGCGACAACCGGTGCCACATACCACGGGCACTTCGCCAACACGCTCGCGGACCTCATCGGCAAGCTCGCCCGAAGCGCCACGACCGGCAGCAGAACCGCCGATGACCATCGCATCCGGTAGGCAATTAAAGAGAAGTGAATCGGCAATGTCCGCAGTCGTGCGGTCGTTAAGATAAACCTCCCCCTCGCTCGTGATGAAGTGAAAAAGCTTGAGGTCGTCCAGGCGCAGCGCCGCCTTGCGACGCATGGTGTGCGCGAAATCTCGGTTAATCAGCCCGAGATCACCGGCCCAGACACCGCAAAAATTGCAGCGCGTGAACTGCGCGTCGACGGCAGCGCACAGCTCGATTGTGGCATCACCGTCGTAAATAGCCTCGGCTCCCCAAGGGGTCGACAGATCATGGGACAGAGCCCCGATTACATAGCCCATCGATGCAAGGGTTGAAGCAGAAACGTGCTGCTCATAGGGCATCGAGAGCTCATTGGTAATCAAAATGCCATCGACACCGCCCTGTTGCAACGCTTCGAGATCGCGCTTGGCGGCTTCCACGACTTGTGACACGCTTCCGCCCGGGTAATACAGTGGATCGCCCGGCAGAGGACGCAGGTGCAGCATTCCGATAACCGGCTTTTCGGTCTTGAACATCGAAGTTAGAAACGACATAACGCGCTCCTTCATAGGGTTATTGCAGGGACGTTACTCCCCCAGCACCTCGACGTACACTTTTCGCTTCTGCGGACCGTCAAACTCCGCAAGATAGATGTTCTGGGCACTTCCGCACACGATGTGGCCATCTTGGACGGGAAAGAAGCAACTGTTTCCACAAATCATGCTCTTGATATGCCCACAGGAGTTGTTACCGGTGGCTCCATAGCTCGGCAAGAAGTGTGCGTGCGCATAGGGGGCATCGAGTGGGGCGATGCGATCAAGCGTCTCCATAAGATCCGTCTCCACGCAGGGCAGTCCCTCGTTTACCACGATTCCACAGGTCGTATGCGACAAAATAATCGCTGCCAAGCCATTGGTCACCGAGCTGCGTTCGATGGCAGCGTGCACGTCCTCGGTAATATCGATGAACTGGTCCGGAGCAGTCGATAGATAGCTCAATGTCTCGAGTGTCACCATGTTCACTCATCCCCTTCAAGAAAACGCAGGGCATTACCCCAGTAGAGCCTTTCTCGCGCATCATCGCGCATGGACACGGTATCGAGCGCCCGCTTGAGTTTGAACGCACGGAAGCGCGGTGTATTGCTGGCGAACATCACTTGATGCGATAGCGCGCGCTCATACCACAGCGGCCCAATATCGACCGTGAAAAGACGCTGCATCATCTCCTCGGGCGAATCGATGTAAGTGATAGAGGTGTCCGTGTAGCAGTTGGGATACTTGAGCAGCATCGCCACGGTCTCACGCACCCAGGGCCAGCCAAAGTGGGTCAAACTAAAGCGCACATTTGGATGCGTTGCGATTGTGTGCTCAAATGCAAGCGGATTACTGCGCGAGAGCTCTGCGCCAGGCTCCCAAGACATACCGGCATGAAAAACCACCGGCTTGTTATAGCGCTCGCACAGCTCGTAAAGCGGCTCGGCCACAGCATCATCGGGGGCAAAACCCTGCTTTGCAGGATGCAGGCAAAGCCCCTTTGCCCCCAACTCGGTAAAGGCGCGCTCCAATTCGTCTGCGGCGCCGCTCACCTGCGGATCTACGCTCGCAAATCCCCATAGACGATCGGGATGCGCGGCAACCAGCATGGCAATCTGGTCATTGGTGCCAAAATGCCCTCCGCATGCCGTGGTTACATCGAGCGGCATGAGTACACTCTTCTGCACGTCGCAGACGTCCATCTCGACTTGAAGCTCATCCCAATCCATGGGGCCCATATGCCCCATACCAAATTCTCGTGACCAAAAACCGAATCCATCAGGCTCATCACCCGGCGTACAGATCTCGCCGTAGAGCATAGGATGGACCAACATGTCGATAACCATTTCGTACTCCTTTCCAGGCATTTGACCCTAGTACGGCTCAAACGATCCAATCACTCGGGACGACAGCTCAGCACCCGCCTTCATACACGCCGGAATATCAAGGCCATCGATCACGCCCTTGGTAAACCCGGCAATATACGAGTCGCCGGCACCCACGGTATTAACGACCTTCTCCGCCGGTACGATCCCGCACTCATAGAAGCGCTCACCGTCATAGGCAATGCTTCCCTTCTCGCCAAGCGTGGCAACCGCAACGCGCGGTCCCAATTCCTGCACGTGGCGTACCCAGTCCCGCAGCTCCGGAGTGTCCTCTTCAAACGACATGAACGCATAGTCTACGTAAGGAAAATGAGCCTCGCATGCATATTCGGGATCCTGGCTGAACACCGAAAAGTCCATAACCACCGTTTTGCCCGCATCATGCCATTCGGGCAGGAGGTCCAAACAATTGCCAAACAGGTCGGTGTGAATGATGTCATGTTCTAGGATAAACGCCCGGTCGTCTTCATTCGGTCGATATGTCTCCATTACGCCATCAATTGCCTCGAGATGTACGCGATCGACGCCGTCTTTCAACGCCATGAGCATCACCGAGGTGTCGCCATCCTCCACCCGCAGATGTGAGATATCGAGCCCCTCAGCGGCCAGCGCCTCTCTCATCTTGTCTCCGTACTCGTCCTTGCCGACAACCGACACGGCGGATACCGAAACGCCCATTCGTGCAAGATGGATACCCCAGTCAATGCCGTTACCAGTCGGATAGAACACGCCGATATTTTGATAGACGTCCGCGCAGCAAAAACCAACCGCACACGCTTTAATACCCATACTCTTCTCCAATGTTCAAAAGGGGACCCACCACATGGCGAGCCCCCTTTTCGCGTTTCGCATATTGTTTTGCATCGGCTGTCCAAGGCCTCATAGCCAGACCGCCGTACGCTTTCTTAAGCTATTCGACGATTGGTGCCCCGTGACCCCAAGAACCTTCCATACCGCACACGGACGAGGCAAACCCGGCAGCAAAGTCGAGCGCGCGCTCGATGGCCTCGGCG
>CAJMSO010000138.1 GCA_905216075.1 uncultured bacterium
TGTGGCTGCGTCGGCGTTCGTGTAGGTAAAGTCCTCGCCCGGAGCGCTCGACTCGAGGATCGCGCGGTGACGATCGTTGACGGGCAGTAAAACCAGGATGTTCACAAACAGTCCTCTCCGTCCAACCTGTCAAAAGGGGACAGGTTTATTTTTGGCAGGTTTTATCAGGCAAAACGTTCAAATAAAACGCCGGACGCAAGACGAGCGTGCCCATCAGCATCCGGCGCATCCACGGCTACCAGCTCAGCAGCTCGTAACCGTCCTCGGTCACCACGAGCTGTACCTCGCATTGGGCCGAATCGCTACCGTCCTTGGTGCGCACGCACCAGCCGTCGCCCTTGCTGATCTTGATGTCGGGCGCTCCGGCGTTGACCATGGGCTCGATGGTAAAGACCATACCCGGGGCCATGATGGTGTCCACATCGGGTGCCTCGGTGGTAAAGCCCACAAACGGGTCCTCGTGGAACTCCTTGCCAATGCCGTGTCCGCCGTACTCGCGCACCACGCTAAAGCCGGCGTCCTCGACGGTCCTTTGCACGGCCTCGGCCATAACGGACAGCGGTAGCCATGGCTTGACGGCCGCCAGACCAGCCTCCACGCTGGCGCGGGTGACGTCGACCAGGCGCTGGCGCTCGGTAGAGACCTCGCCGATGCAGAACATGCGGCTCGAGTCGCTAAAGTAGCCGTCAAGAATCGTGGAGCAGTCGACGTTGATGATGTCGCCCTCGTGCAGCACGTCCGTATCGCAGGGGATGCCGTGACAGACCACATCATTGATCGAGGTGCATACGCTCTTGGGGTAGCCCTCGTAGTTGAGGTCGGCCGGCGTGCCGCCGTGCTCGACGGTGTAGTCGTAGATCATCTGGTCGATCTGGTTGGTGGTCATGCCTGCGGCGATATGCTCGCCTACGTAGTCGAGCACGCCCACGTTGATGGCAGCGGAGCGCTTGATGCCCTCGATGTCGGCGGGCGTCTTGTAGAGCGTGCGGGGCAGAACCTCCCAGCCCTCTTCCCACAAGCGCTCGAGGCGCTCATCAAAGGTGCTATGGCATTTCTTATATTTTTTGCCGCTGCCGCACCAGCAAGCGTCGTTGCGGCCGGGCACGGGTCCTTTGTCAAACATGGCTAACTTCCTTTCATCCGCAGCTAGTATAGCCCACCCACGCGTCCATAAAAGTTGCGGTGATATAGTTCCGATCTAAGCGGTTTAACAGCATAAACAGGAACTATATCACCGCAACTGATGGAGTGGGATGGCGGACACTGGCTGCTGCGTGGCTTTGCTAGTAGCTCACCTGGCAGGGGATGCCGAGGGCGCGCACGCGTGCGGCGATCGTGTCGAGTGCCTCGGGCGCTGCTTTGGCAAGGCCGGCGACCGGTGTCTCGCGCGCCACCGTGTAGATGGTCGCCTCCTGTGGGCGAATGCGCTCGAGCGCCGAGAGCCAAGGGCCAACGTACTCCTCGCCGGTGTTATCGAGAGACTTGCCCCGGTACTCACCGCTCAAAAACATCGTCTGGATAATGACGCGGCCGTTAAAGCTCGCGAACGTCTCGATCTGGTGCTCTACATCGTAGGGGCCAACGGGCTGGTCGAGCAGTTGGATAAAAGCCGGGTCGACCGTATCGAGCTTGAGGATGTTGTCGTCGACCATCATGAGCGCATCGTGCACCTGGGGACGGTCGGCGCGCGTGCCGTTGGAAAGCACGGCAATCTTGGTGTTTGGGGCCAGCTGGTCGCGAAGTGCGACGGCACCGGTGATGGCCTGCGGAAACTCCGGTGCGGCGGTGGGCTCGCCATTGCCGGCAAACGTGATTACATCGGGCAGCTCACCCTCGATTGCCATCTCGTGCAGCTTGGCCTCGAGTGCGTCGAGCACCACGGCAGCCGTGTTATAGGACTCGTGGCAGGGGCGCTCGGCGTTGAGACCGTTCTCGCAGTAGATGCAGTCGAACGTGCAGATCTTGCCGCTCGCCGGCATCATATTGACACCGAGCGAAAGGCCCAGGCGACGGCTGCGGACGGGTCCAAAGATGGGGCTGGCATTTAAAAACGTAGACATAGGCATATGCTCCTTGGGACAGTTGAGTTTAAGCATAGCATCGGCCTTCATGTGGGTCGCGGGTTTGGGTGCTGTTGTTTAGGCGGAAACCTTGCAATCGGGTGAGTTTACGAAACCCTGTCATGAAAGGGTGCGAGTCGGGTACAGTAAGCGCATTCATGTACGCACAAAATGACGCCATCTGACCAAGCCGCACCCCGGCACGACCTGGTGGCGTTGACGATGGGAACACAGTATGGATTTTACGGTCGAGAATGCGGGCACCACGATTGCCTGCCGCGAGTATGCCGGCCCGGATGCATCGTCCGATACACCCGCCTTGGTGTGCGTGCACGGTGCGTGCGTCGACGGTGTCTTTTTTGACGGTATCGCCCGCGAGCTCGCCTGCGACTATCGCGTCATTGCCTACGACCGCCGCGGTTGCGGCGAGAGCGGCGACGCTGCGGACGGACGCTACGACCTCGCCGCCCAGGCCGCCGACCTGCAGGCCGTTATCGAGCATATTGGTGCTCCGGCAAACGTGCTCGCGCACAGTGCCGGTACGTTGGTGACCCTGGAGCTTCTCCGTGCAAACCCCGCCATAATTTCGCGTGCGATCCTGCATGAACCCGCCGTGACAAACGAGGGTGCCGGTCTGGGCGCGGCCCCGGTTTTGCTCGAGATGATCGCCGCGGGAAAGGTCTCCAGGGCATTACGGGCCTTCCTGGGCGCCATCGGCGATTCGGACCCTGAGGCTCCCAAGACAACCGAGGCGGAAGCCAAGCATGCCCTGCGCAACGGCCGCAGTTTCATGGCGAACGAATACGGGATTACTATGACCTGCGTTCCCGATTGGGATAGCGTTCGCGCGTCGAAAACGATGGCCGCCGTGCTTCTGGGTGAGCTCTCGGTTGGCACGCCCCGCGAGGCGGGCACGAGGATGGCGGCTGAGCTTTTGGACTGTCCACTCGTAATGGTTCCCGGCGCGCACAACGGCCTGCGCGATCGCCCGGGAGCGGCTGCCCAGACTGTCCTTGGCATCCTGGGGCTCTAACACCCGCAATAGCCAAAGCAGGCTTCATCCGCAAACGTTTCGGCATTGTTAACAAATGTGTTCAAAACCTCACGTCTGCGGCTTCAATCGCGCCGTCTGCCAACTCATAAAAATGTAACAGCATTTACGTGCTTACCTGCATCGGCAAGGTGTTACCCTTGTAACATTTGGAACCCACCGCTACCATGCGAAGCCATCGAAAGGGCCCCATATGCTCAATAATCACGAGGTCAATCTAACCGACGAGGAGGCTGCCGCCGAGGTCGCCCGTGTCGCGAAGACCTACCCCGTGGTACGTTTACTGTCGGCCGATCAGATTAAGAGCGAGCCTAACTGCCTGCTCGCCGGCGATCGCTGCCCTTGTTTGCGCCAGGCAAGTCTTGAGGCCTTGACAGATTCCGATGAGGTGTCGGAGCAACTGCTCAACGATGGCGTTGAGTACCGTGCCCATCTGCGCCCTCTGAAGGTCGAGGGCGAGCCTCACGTCTTGCTGATGGTGCGTCCGATTGATGAGCAAGAGGCTGCAGAAGAGGACCTCGTCTACACCGACGTGCTGACGAGTGTGCGTAATCGCCGATATTACGAGGAAAAGCTCCGTAGCGCTCGCATGAATGCCGGCGTTGCGGTGATCGACCTTGATGATTTTAGGGTTTTCAACGATACGTGTGGCCGTCATGCCGGCGACCTTGCGCTCGGTGCTGTGGCGACAGCCATACGCAGCGGAATTCGTTCGACTGACGAGCTTGTGCGCTATGGCTGCGACAAATTTGTGGTTGTCATGCCCAATATTCCCTCCGATGACTTCACCCGTCGCCTGCATCAGGTGTCCGATGCCGTTCGTTCCACGATTATTCCGGGCCATGAGTACGTGAGCTTGACGGCATGTGTTGGTGGCGTTCGCATTCATGGCGAGACGGTCGACGAGGGCGTTGGCCGCGCTGTCCAGTTATTGAGCCACGCTAAGGCAAAAGCCGGTACGGTCGTGACCGATGCCGATTCCATCGAGGCCTTCCAAAGCGAAAAGCCTTTGGTACTTATTGTCGATGACTCCGAGATGAACCGAGTCATTCTCAGCGAGATGCTCAAGGACGAGTATTGCATCCTCGAGGCCGACAACGGTCGTACGGCGCTCGACATGGCCGACCGCTATGGTGATGAGTTGTCGCTCGTGCTGCTGGATATTGTCATGCCGGGCATAAGCGGCTTTGAGGTGCTGGCCGGTCTGTCGCGCCGATCGGTTAGTGACAATCTGCCTGTCATCATGATTTCGAGCGAAGATTCCGATGATATGGTTCTGCGCGCGTACGAGCTAGGCGCCTCGGACTATATCAACCGCCCGTTTGACTCCCGTGTCGTGCGCCGCCGTGTAAGCAACACCATCCGCCTATACGCCAAACAGCGCCGCCTGACGAGCCTGCTGTCCCAGCAGTACAACGAGCGTGTCAAGAACAGTCGTATGCTCATCGACATCATGGCTGGCGTCATGGAGCTTCGCAACGGCGAGAGCGGCAGGCACGTTACGAACATCGAAAAGCTGACCGAGCTGCTGCTTGGCTGTCTGGTCCAGCGTAGCGACACGATCTCCCTCGACAATGAGGAACGCTCCACGATTGCCCTGGCTTCGGCGCTGCACGATATCGGTAAGATGTCGATTGACGATGCGATCCTCAACAAACCCGGACGCCTTACGCCCGAGGAGTTCGAGATTATGAAGACGCATACCACGATTGGCGCCGACATGTTGCTTGAGCTGGGCCGTCATCACGTCGGCAATGCGCTTATGGAATATGCGTACCAGATTGCGCGATGGCATCACGAGCGCTGGGACGGCAGGGGTTATCCCGATGGCCTTAAGGGCGACGAAATTCCCATTGCCGCACAGGTGGTCTCGGTGGCCGACGTGTACGATGCGCTGACGAGCGTACGCGTGTACAAGGACGCTATCCCGCACAAGGAGGCGATCCAGATGATCCTGGACGGTAAGTGCGGCACTTTTAACCCGCTGTTGCTCGACTGCCTGCTCGAGGTGCAAGACCGTATTGCCGAGACGTTGGCACGCCCCGCCGACGTTGTCGCGTTTCCCACGATTTAGTTTGACCAAAGGAGATTTTAATCCATGATTTCCATGCGTGAGGCGTATGAGAAGATCGGCGCTAATTATGATGACGCGTGCGCTCGGCTGATGGGCGAGGAAATGCTTGCCCGCTTTGCCCTCAAGTTTTTGGATGACGAGAGCATGGACAAGCTGGAGGCCGCCATGGCGGCAGGAGACGCCGAAGGTGCGTTTATGGCAGCGCACACGC
>CAJMSO010000139.1 GCA_905216075.1 uncultured bacterium
GCCGCACCGGAGCCCGCCGCGCAGACACCTGCCGCCGCACCGGAGCCCAAGGGCACCGAGGTGACCGCTCCCATGGTCGGCGTTTTCTATGCTGCCCCGGCGCCGGGCGACGAGCCGTTTGTGCACGTGGGCTCTAAGGTCAAGGCCGGCGAGACGCTCTGCATCATCGAGGCCATGAAGGTTCTCAACGAGGTGACGGCAGAGGCGGATGGCGAGGTGCTCGAGATCTGCGTGGCCGACGGCGACCTCGTGGAGTTTGGCAGCTGCCTCATGAGGATCGGATAGGTGATATCCATGAATAAAGAAGAGCTCAAGAAGCTGTTGCCGCATCGCGAGCCGATGCTTTTGCTCGACGAAGCCGAGCTGGTGGGCGACGAGGCCCACGGCAAGATCACGATTACGGGCGACGAGTACTTTTTGCAGGGGCATTTTCCGGGAAACCCGGTCGTCCCCGGCGTGATTCAGTGCGAGATGCTCGCCCAGAACTGCTGCGTGCTGCTGATGGGCGATGAGGAGGCGCGCGGCGCGACGCCGTTCTACACGAGTCTGGACAAGGTGCGCTTTAAGCGTCCGGTGCGCCCAGGTGACACGGTGGATCTGGTGTGCTCCATCACGCGTGCGCGCGGGCCGTTCCGCTTTGCGACGGGTACTGCGAGCGTCAACGGTGAGGTTTGCTGCCGCGCCGATATGTCTTTTGCACTCATGCACGAAAGTTAAGGAAGGCTTCATGTTCGACAAAGTGCTCATCGCCAACCGCGGCGAAGTCGCGGTCCGTGTTATTCGCGCGTGCCGCGATATGGGCATCAAGACCGTCGCTGTTTATTCCACGGCCGATGCGGACGCGCTGCACGTGCAGCTTGCCGACGAGGCGTATTGCATCGGCGGTCCGCGTCTTGCCGAGAGCTACCTCAACGACGATGCTGTGCTCACCTGTGCCGTAAAGTCGGGAGCTAAGGCAATTCATCCCGGCTATGGCTTTTTCTCCGAGAAGGCGAGCTTCGTGCGCGACTGCGACAAGTATGGCCTGGCGTTTGTTGGTCCTTCGGCCAAGGTGATCGACAGCATGGGCGACAAGGACGCCGCACGTCGAACGGCTGCCGCGGCGGGCGTGCCCATCGTGCCGGGCTGCGATTTGCTCAAAAGTCCCGAGGAGGCGACGGCCGAGGCCGAGCGCATCGGCTGCCCCGTGCTCATCAAGGCGCGTGCAGGTGGCGGCGGTCGCGGCATTCGTAAGGTCGAGCGCGTGGAAGATGCGGCAAAAGCGTTCATCGAGGCGCGTGCCGAGGGCGAGGCCGTTTTTGGCGACGGCGAGTGCTACATGGAGAAGTTCGTCGCGCCGGCGCATCACGTTGAGGTACAGATTATGGCCGATAAGCAGGGCCATGTGTTTTCGCTCGGCGAGCGCGAGTGCTCGGTGCAGCGCCGCAACCAAAAGCTGATCGAGGAGAGCCCCGCGCCGTGCCTCGACGGACACGACGACATTCGTGCTCGCATGCACAAGGCCGCGCGTGACCTGGCTCGTGCCGTTGGCTATGAGGGCGCCGGCACCATTGAGTTTCTGTACTCAGATGACGGCAATTTCTACTTTATGGAAATGAACACGCGCTTGCAGGTGGAACATCCGGTTACGGAGTTTGTGACCGATACCGACTTGGTCAAGTGGCAGCTGCGCGTGGCTGCCGGCCAGCCTCTGCCCTTTGAGCAGAAGGACGTGCCGGTCCGCAACCACGCCATGGAGTGCCGCATCAATGCCGAAACGCCGGACTTTCTGCCGTCATGCGGAACGGTCACCGCGTTGCGCGTACCGGGTGGTCCGCGCGTGCGCTGGGATTCGGCCATGTTTACCGGTGCGAACGTTCCGCCGTACTACGACTCCATGCTCGGCAAGCTCATCGTGTGTGCGCCCACGCGTGACGGCGCCATTCGCAAGATGCGCTCGGCCCTGGGCGAGCTCGTGATTGAGGGCGTGAGCGAAAACAGCGAGCTTCAGCTCGACGTGCTGGCAAACGACGAGTTCTTGTCGGGCATGTATCACACCGATCTGATGGGGCATCTCTATGCTGATGAATAGAAAAGCGAAGACGGTCAATGTCCTTGAGGGGCCGATAACCGAGTCGTGCGCCGAGTTTCCCGCGCGCCACGTGTTTATCAAGTGCCCGGAGTGCCGCCGTGTGATCGATGAGGCACGCCTACACGACAACTTCGAGGTCTGCCCTCGTTGCGGCAAACACTTTCGCGTGAGCGGTCGCGCGCGCATGCGCATGACGGTCGACGAGGGCACGTTTGAGGAATGGGATGCCAATCTGGCGTCGGAGGACTTCCTCTCGTTTCCCGGCTATGCCGATAAGCTCAAGAGCGTGAGCGAGCGTTCGGGCGAGCGCGATGCCGTTGTGTGCGGCAGGGGCAAAATCTGCGGTTGCGATACCGCGCTCTTCTTTATGGACGCTAACTTTATGATGGGCTCGATGGGCTCCGTGGTGGGCGAGAAGATCTGTCGCGCATTTGAGCGTGCGACCGAGCTGGGATTGCCAGTTGTCGGCTTTACCGTTTCGGGCGGTGCGCGCATGCAAGAGGGCGTGACCTCGCTTATGCAGATGGCCAAGATTTCTGCGGCAGTTAGGCGCCACAGCGAGACGGGCGGCCTGTATATCACGGTGCTCACCGACCCCACGACTGGAGGCGTAACCGCGAGCTTTGCCATGGAGGGTGACATTATCCTGGCCGAGCCCGATGCCCTGACGGCATTTGCCGGCCCGCGCGTGATCGAGCAGAACATGCACAAGCGTCTGCCCAAGGGATTCCAGCGCTCCGAGTTTTTGCTGGAGCACGGCTTTTGCGATGCCGTTGTTCCGCGTGGCGAGATTGCGCTCACGGTAGGCGAGCTGCTGGCGCTGCACGAAGGGTATGCGCCCGGCCTGGGGGCACCGCACGAGATTGTGCATGCGGGTCGCCGCGGCAAAAAGCTGGGACATTTGTTCAAGCGCTCGGCCGCACCAAAAACCGCGCTCGAGATTGTCAAGCAGACCCGCTCGGCAGATCGTGCCACGGCGGGTGAGATGATCTCGCTGGGCCTGGATGGATTTGTGGAGCTGCACGGCGACCGTTACTTTGGCGACGACGCCGCTGTGGTGGCTGGCATTGGCTGGAAAGACGGACGCCCCGTAACGGTCATCGCCATCGAGCGCGGCACCACGACCAAAGAGCGTATGCGCCGCAACTTTGGCATGGCGCATCCCGAGGGCTACCGCAAAGCGCGTCGCCTTATGCGCCAAGCCGAAAAGTTTGGTCGACCGGTTCTGTGCCTGGTCGATACTTCGGGCGCGTTTTGCGGCATCGGTGCCGAGGAGCGCGGTCAGGGCGAGGCGATTGCCCAGAATCTCATGGAGATGAGCGGCCTTAAGACGCCGATTGTCTCGGTGGTGACAGGCGAGGGCGGCTCTGGTGGCGCGCTGGCGCTGTCCGTGGCCGACCGCATCCTGATGCTCTCGAGCTCGGCCTATTCAGTCGTGAGCCCCGAGGCCTGTGCGTCGATCCTGTGGAAGGATACCGAGCGCGCGAATGAGGCCGCCGAGGCGCTTAAGCTCACGGCCCCCGATCTGTTGGCGCTCGGCATTATCGACGGCATTGTCGACGATAGGGGCCTGTCGCATGAGGAGATCGCCGGCGCCGTCATGTCCTCGGCATTCGCTGCCTTCGATACGCTTGGGCGGCTCGACGACGCGACCCTCACAAACCTCCGCTACGAAAAGTACCGCGCAATCGGTCAGTACCGCACGATGTGACAAAGGGACAGTCCGCATGTCACATTGGGAAAGGGTTCCTGTGTCACAAGTTTCTAACACCTCGTTTACAACGACGTTCTCATCAAACGCCATGGCCGTGGTGGACTATCTGTCCAAAAGCATGATGTCGGCACTGCCGTTTATTGTCTGCGCGGCTTTGTTCCGCACCGTCGCCGTCATTATGGGCGAAGGCATGCTGGGCCTGTGGTCTGCCGATTCCGAAATCTATCGCCTGTTCTACAGTTGGCTCTATAACGCCGGCTACTACTTTTTGCCCATTTATCTTGGTTGGGCGGCCGCCCGCCAACTCGGTTGCTCGGAGCAGCTGGGCATGATGCTGGGCGGCGTATTGATTGCGCCCGATCTGCTTAAGCTCGTCGATGCCGCATCGACGACGGGGGCATCGATGACTTCCGTGTATGGTCTGCTTCCCGCGCCGGTCAACGATTACACGACGACTGTTATTCCGGTTCTCATCTCGGTGCCCGTGCTATGGCGAGTGGAGTGTTTCTTTAAGCGCGTTATCCCTAAGGCCGTGGCGTTTTCGTTCGTTCCGTTTGCAACCATGCTCGTCATGGTTCCGGTTTCGCTGTGCATTACGGCGCCGGCGGGCAGCTATCTGGGCATGCTGTTGGGACAGCTTATGTTTATGCTTGGCAATTCCGGTGGCATCGTGTCGCTGCTCACGCTCATGGGGCTTGCCGCGGGCTGGGAGTTCCTCAAGATCGCGGGCGTCAGCAACGTTGTCCTATCGCTCGCCTATGCGCAGTTTATGAGTGTGGGAACGGATTCGTGCATCCTCATCGCCGCGACGATGGCGACGTTCGCCGTTTGGGGCATGCCTTTTGGCGCGTCGCTCCGCGTTGCGGATAAGGACGAGAAGGCGCTCATGCTGGGCTATTCAATCTCGGGCGTGCTTGGCGGCGTAAGCGAGCCGGCGCTGTACGGCTGCGGCTTCAAATATGGCAGGTGCCTGACGTGCATGGCCATTGGCGGTGCCGTCGGAGGCCTTGTTGCAGCCGTGGGCCACGTTACGGCCTATACCATCGGCATGACGAATGTCCTCATGGTCATTGGCTTTGCCACGGGCGGCATCTCGAACCTGCTGTGGTGCTGCGTTGCCGGCGGCACGGCATTTGCGGTGTCTGCGGCGCTGAGCTACTGCTTTGGCGTGGTGCCGACGAAGGGACAGACGATGGGGGACGGAGCCGATTCACCCGAAACCTCGAAGAGCGTGGCCGAAGTAAGCGCGTAAACCTGTGCGACACAAGGACGATTCCTTTGCCATATTCCAAGGCCGTGGCCCGTGTGGGTTGCGGCCTTTTTTGTATCTGGGGGACAAAGTGGCTACACTACAATCCGTTTGAGCAATAGATATATAGGTAGTACCGTGGGGGCGGATGTAGATGGTCGAGTGGATTGTTAAGCGTGCGCAGGGCGACCGTGCGCGCGTGGGCACGTTGACGGGCGTGGTGTGTATTCTCGCCAATGTGGCACTATGCGCTGCGAAGGGCGTAATTGGCGTGCTGTCGGGATCGGTTTCGATTGTGGCGGATGCCATGAACAACCTG
>CAJMSO010000140.1 GCA_905216075.1 uncultured bacterium
CAGCACTGGGATGAAGCTCGTGGGGATGACCATGCTCGCCGACGGCGGAAAGAGCTGTGGCAGCGGCACCAACGACCAGGCGAACCCACCCACGAGCTGCGCGGCGAGCGGGCAGAAGATGCCCGCGAGCATGCCGAGCCGCGCCGTGAGGAAGAGCCCTGCGGGGATCATCCACGCCGCTGTCACCGTGTTGGCGAGCGCGCAGAGGAGCATCGTGAGCGTGCCCGCGGCCGTGAGGCCCTGCGAGGAGAACGCCGAGCCCGCGAGGTAGATGCCGAAGACCACGAGGTTCGAGAGCGTGCAGAGCGCAAGGCACCAGAGCGCCTTGGCCCACCAGGCGCGCCCGAGCGGGAAGCCCAGGCCCAGAAGCCCCCGCATCCGCGTGCGCGCGTCCGCCCGCGCGACGCACGCCACCACGAGCGAGAGGGCCACGGGCAGGAAGAGCGCGTACCAGTAGTTCCACGCGCTGAAGATCTGCACGCCCCGGTAGGGCATCGCGCCGAGCAGCGGCATCGGCAGCGCCATGAGCACGGCCAGGCGAACCGGTGCCGCGTGGCGCGACTTCAGGGCCTCGGCGCGCAGGCCCGCGAGCAGACCGCCTTTCTCGCCCGTCATGCCGTCACCTCCCCGCGTGCTCGTCGCCCTTCCCGGCAGAAGCTCATGAAGAGTTCCTCGAGGTCCTGCCCGGGCCGAAGCGCATCCTCGTAGGCGAGGCGCCCCCCGTAGATGATGCCGATGGTGTCCGCCATCTGCTGCACCTCGGAGAGGATGTGGCTCGAGACGATCCCCGTCGTGCCCGCCGCCGCGAAGCCGCGGATCTGGTCGCGCAGCTCCTCGATGCCGATGGGGTCGAGGCCGTTGGTGGGCTCGTCGAGCACGAGCAGGCGTGGCCGGGCGATCAGCGCCAGCGCGAGCCCCAGGCGCTGCCGCATGCCCATCGAGAAGCGCCCGGCGCGCTTCTTCCCGGTGTCCGCGAGGTCCACGGCGGCGAGTACCTCATCTATGCGGCTCTCGGGAAGGCCCAGCAGCGCGGTGCGCACGTGCAGGTTCTCGCGCGCGGTGAGGTTGGGGTAGAGCGGTGCCTCCTCGATGAGGCTGCCGATTGCGTAGAGGTCCTCGCGGCGCCAGGCGTGCCCGGCAAAGAGGATCTCCCCGGCCGTCGGCCGCAGCATCCCGCAGATCATCTTGAGCGTTGTCGACTTGCCGGCGCCGTTGGGACCGAGCAGCCCGTACACCTCGCCCTCGCGGATATGAAGGCTCACGTCTGCCACGGCGTCCTGCGCCTGGTCGCCGCGGCCGAAGCGCTTGGTGAGCCCGCGCGTCTCGAGCATGTAACCCATGGGTTCGTCCTTTCTTTTCCGGGCGCGCGGGCCGAGTCGCCGTGCCCGCGCGCCGTGCCTTTTGGGTTCACCATCCATGGTGGGGCGCGTTTCTAACGAAGCTGTAACGGCCGTTGGGCTCTTTTGGCGCCAGCCCTTTTCGACCCGTACGCCACTCATGGTATGTTTATCGCGATAACAAGGACGGAGGTGCCCGTGGCACGCAATAAGTACCCGGAGGAGACGGTCGAGAAGATCAGGGGTGACGGCCCAGCGAGTGTTATTTTGCGAGCTAGGCGCATCGAAAGCGACCTTTCGTGGTATAAACTACTTGGCGGAAGCCGCGGCTTTCAGAGTACGGCTTACGTGTACGTTTAACCTCCGTGGGCGACGGGGTGCCGCAAGGCGTAGAATATCGCCCACCTGTAGGGGCCTGCAGCGATGCGGGCCCCGCTTCATATGAAGGGGGCGAACCGATGAAAATCGTATCCATCTCCCAGGACTTCTTCGACCTCGTCGAGGGCGACCGCGAGCTCATGCTTAAGCACAATCGCCCCTGCATCGTGGTGGTGAGGCTGCGTTTCCGCGGAAAGCGCAGGGACTTCGCTGTGCCGCTGCGTTCCAACATCGCCCCTAACGTGCCCAAAGACCAGTACTTTGCGTTGCCACCCCGCCCCACGACGCGCCCCGGCTGCCGCCACGGCATCCACTACATCAAGATGTTCCCCATAACCAAGGCCCACCAGCGCCGCTTCAGGACCGAGGGCTCGGCCTACTACGAGACACTCCAGCGCATTATCGACAGCAACACCAAGCGCATTGTCTCCGAGTGCCAGGCGTACCTCGACCGCTACGAGCGCGAGGGAAGGCCCCACTTCGCCGTCGACATCGACCGCATCGTGGGCCTGCTGGAGGGCGAGAAGTAGGGCACCTCGGCTCAGTCTCGAGCCATGTGGAGTCGCTCCGCATTATTGAACGCCGCGTGTGCGTCCCAAATACTTGAGAAACAAGCTGTGAAGTGCGGTGGCGCGCCCGTGCCCGTGCATAGCCGTCACCATCAGCGTCTACGCGGCGTCGGCTTCAAGTGGAACTGGCGCCGCTGCTGTATATGGTTTGCCTTGCTGCAAATGGCGATCAATGCCCGCGATGCTTCTGCTTGCGCTTCAACTTTCGCTGCTCGAAGCGCGTCTCCGCCTCATCCGCGCGACGCTGACTTCTTGCTTGAGCCGACTCCCGCTTCATTGCTTCCCGCTGTGCCGCGAGCGCCTGTTGCGCCTTGGTGCTCACCGCGGGCCGTTTAAGGGCTTTCGCTGCCTCGCGAGCGCGCCGCTTGGGGTTCTTCGCGGGCTTGCTTGTTTCGGTGGCCTTGTCGCCGAAGAACGAGAGCTTCTCCCATTCGCTTGTAACGAATCGCAGAATCTCCTCATCGGACGGCTCCGCGCCGAAGACGATGCGGGCGACGCCATACCTTCCGCTCTCGACGTGCTCCGCCAGCCCGACCCAGAATTGACCGTCGTGATATACGGTCAGGGTGGACGACACGCTGATCTGCATGGTTGGTTCCTCCTTTATGTAGATGACCATGCAGAGAAGGGACAACCAAGGAGGCAGGTTACTGATGCGGACTAGCGCACGCCCACGACTACCCGACGGGGACTGTGTTTTCATCTCTGGTGGTTGGATTGTGGCACGTGCGAATGCGCCCGGCATCGCTGCTGACATGGCGCTACTGGGATTCGCTCCTCGATGCATCCTTGTGTACATTGCCTTCTCGGTTTCGAAACTTTAGAAATAATCGAGTTTCGAAACCGAGAAGGAGTGGATTATGGCTTGGGTAGACCGCAATACGTACCGACTCCACCGTGTTGGAGAGGCTGGCCGAGTACATGATGGACAACTCCGGCAACCTCAACTCGCCCAACAACATCGCCAACGTCCTCGACGCCAACAAGGTTCCCACCAACCACGTCATCGTCGGGCGCTACATCTCCTACCTCCGTGACGCCTTCGTCTTCTATGAGGCGAAGCGCTACGACATCAAGGGAAAGAAGTACATCACTAACCGAAGAGGACTCCTCACCGAATTCCCTTGAGATCGGTCGGCATTATCGAGCGTGCGCGTTCTCGTAGGCGCCTTTGATTTCTTCCGGCAAATTGTCGGGAATCAGCGCTTCCAGCCTATCCTCGCTGCCATCTTGAATCGCCTGCTCGTAGTACCAGCATTTGAATCTCAGCATATCCAGCGCACGGTTCATGTTCGCGATTTCCGACTCCATGTGGGCCTTCCGCTCCTCGAACATGGCCTTGCGCTGGGGGTAAGTGGACGGGCCCTCCGCACACCATTCCATGAACAGACGGATGTCCTTGATCTCCATCCCCGCTTTCTTCAGACATTCGATGACCCGAAGCGCCTCGAGTTCCGTATCGCCAAATTGGCGAATGCCGGACGTCCGCTCCAGCCCCGGGAACAATCCCTGCTTGTCGTAATACCGCAGCGTTGAGGCGGGCAAGCCGAACATTTCCGCCACCTGTCCGATTGTGTACATGGCCCCTCCGAATAAATCTCGAATTCATTCCTTGACCTAAAGTTAGGTTTAGGTATTACCTTCATTCTCGTCAATACAAATCGGTAGCGCAAGGGGTGGTCCGTAATGGGCAAAACGGTTTTCGCCGGCGGCGTGAACGGCGTGGGCGAAATCGCTGGGCACCCTGCTCTTGAGCAGGCGCGACGAATGGGCATGGGAATCTAGGCGGGCCACTTGGCCATGCGTAAACAGATTCGTGTCCAGAACCATCGATAGGAGGAAATCGATCATGGCAATTAAACAGACGGCGGGCAGAGACGCCCTGGGGGATTTTGCCCCCAAATTCGCTCAGCTCAATGACGATGTGCTGTTCGGCGAGGTGTGGAGCCGAGAAGATGGGCTTTCCCTTCGAGACCGCAGCGTGGTGACGGTGGTGGCCCTAATGGCGCAGGGGCTGACGGACTCTTCGTTCCAATATCATCTGATGTCCGCAAAGAGCAACGGGGTGACCAGGGCTGAGATAGCGGAAATCCTTACGCATGCGGCGTTTTACGCGGGATGGCCCAAGGCGTGGGCGGCCTTTCGCATGGCGAAGGAGGTCTGGGCGGACGAAGATGACGGCGCCGACGCAAAGGCCCGACACCAAAACGAGATGGCCTTTCCCATCGGTGCCCCCAACGACGCATTTGCGAAGTACTTTATCGGGCAAAGCTACCTCGCGCCCCTTTCCACCGAGCAGGTCGGCGTCTACAACGTGACGTTCGAGCCCGGCTGCCGCAACAACTGGCACGTCCATCACGCCAAAAGCGGTGGCGGACAGATTCTCGTCTGCGTGGCTGGTCGAGGGTTTTACCAGGAATGGGGCAAACCGGCACAGGAGCTGTGCCCTGGCGATGTAGTAAATATTCCCGCGGGCGTAAAGCACTGGCACGGTGCGGCGCCCGACAGCTGGTTCTCCCATCTCGCGGTAGAGGTTCCGGGCGAGGAGACCTCCAACGAGTGGTTGGAGCCCGTGGACGACGAGCAATACCCTAGAGCGACTGACAAGGAAGCTTAGGCATGGAGCAGTTGAAACTGACGCAGGAATGGGACAAGGTATTCCCCAAAAGCGATAAGGTTGAGCACAGCAAGGCAACCTTCCGCAACCGATACGGCATCACGCTGGCTGCCGACGTGTACGTACCTAAGAATGCGGAAGGCAAACTGCCCGCCATCGCCGTCAGCGGCCCGTTTGGCGCGGTGAAGGAGCAGTCCTCCGGTCTGTACGCGCAGAAAATGGCGGAGCTGGGATTTTTCGCAATTGCCTTTGACCCGTCCTATACCGGCGAGAGCGGCGGCACGCCTCGCTATGTAGCATCTCCGGACATCAACACCGAGGACTTCTGCGCAGCGGTGGACTTCCTCTCGGTACAGGAAAACGTCGATTCAGGGTGCATCGGCATCATCGGCATCTGCGGTTGGGGCGGCATGGCAGTCAATGCGGCGGCT
>CAJMSO010000141.1 GCA_905216075.1 uncultured bacterium
TCAATCTGTAACATCTAGCAGGGAAAATGACCTCTAACTGTTACAGATCGAGACAATTGCCGGGGAGGGGTCCCGTCACGGCAAGACGCCCGCTCTCTAGATACAGAATCCGGGGATCACACAGGTTCGTTTGTTTGGCTTGTCCGCAGGCGTTGCGTACGTAAAGACGTCGCCGTCGTGTCCAACGCGATTCAAATAGAGCGTGCCTTCGGTCTCCGATGAGTCGGGGCTCACCGTGCGCTCCCACCAGCAGGTGTCCTTGCCCTTCCACTGGCGGACCATCGTCTCGTTCGTGGAATACGGGCTCACCTTGAGCTCGCGGAAGAGCTGATACTCCTTGCCCTCGCCGTTGTAGATGTCTGCCAGGTAGTGATAGTCCTTGACAAACGAATCGGGCGGTTGCGTACCGCACAGCTCGACCATGGCGGGCAGCCAAAGGGTTGCGGGCAACTCGCTCAGACACGATGCACTGTTGGCGGCGCCAGCGTTATTCGAGATCTTTTTGACAGATTTGATGAGTGCGCGCAACTCGTTGGGCAGCAGCTTAAGGCCGTCGCCGTCGAGCCATTCCCGTAGATCGCAATCTGCCCAGCCGGCGCTCGGCGGTTCAGCCGCAGCGTTGCGCTCGGCAATACCCGCATCGAACATAAACGTCAGTCCGGCCTTGCCCGTCCCGTCCAGAAGTTCATCGTGGCGGATGCCCACAAGCTGCGCACCAACCTGCAGCCCGTTGGTGAGCGTGACACGCTTGGTACACGGATAGGGGATATGCCCATCGGCATCGAGCAGGTGATAGCGCTTGGCAATCTCGCGTGCCTCGCTACGGGTCTCGGCGGCCTTAATCTTGAGTGAAATCTCCTGCAGCTGATCCCAGGTGTAGTCGTCAAGTGAACCGCGGATGCCGTCCAGGTAGTCGGGGATGCCAAAGCCATGGGTCGCCGCCCCAACGACGCTGAGCCCCGCAACGGCTGCAACGACGCCACCGATAATAAACCGGCGGCGGGTCATGGCATCGTGCCGGGCCTGCTCCAGAATCTCTCGCGCGCGCTCGCCGGCGACGTCGACCTTAAGGTGCGTGCCAGAATCGATATCAATTGCGGCCTCGTCCCCTGCGTCTTCGCGGCCCTCGGATTCGGCATCGGTGAGGTATGCCGAGAGCACCTCGAGCATCTGCTGCTCGGTGGGACGATCGCACTGCTCGACTGAGATGCCTTTCATGATGATCTGGACGAGCGCCTCGTCGTCATTGCATCGCGGCTCGAGCGGTGCCGGCTTGGTCTTTATGAGGTAGAACGAGCCGGTTGCCGCGGCACCCGTCGACTCAACATCGAACGGTTTGCGACCGCTGTAGAGCTGGTACAGAATACTCGAAAGCGCGTAGACATCGATTGCCGGCGAACGGCGAAGGGCCGCGATGCCTTCGATATCCTGCGTGAGCATCTCGGGCGCGGCGTATGCGGGCGTGGCAAAGCGCCAGATGTCGGCGCGCCGGGTGATCGTGTCGTCGCCGAGAGCCATGGTCGCGGAGCCCATGTCGATGAGGCAGGGGTCAAAGGAGCAATCGGCAATCTGCTGCTCGAGCGTTCGGCTGGTGGTGCGGAACATAATATTGGCAGGCGACAGGTCGCGATGGACGACCGGATTCACGAGGCCTTGGGTCATCAAGAGCGCACGAAGCACGGCGTTTCCGACGGCGGCGACCATCTGGGTGGTCAGCCCGCCCGAGGCGTCGTGCGGAAGCAGGGGCAGCGCCTGCTTGAGCGAGGTGCCCTCGACCCACTCCATGAGGATGAGCGGGTCATCCTCGCACGATCCGTAGCCATAGACGCGCGGAAATCCGCGCAGGTACGAGACGGTACACAGATGACGGTACTCCTCGAACAGCGCAGCGGTGTTGGCCAGGTGCGCTGCCGATTGCTCGGCGGAGCGGTCGGGGGCTTGGCCGGAAAGGATGGCGTTGTCCTTGAGTAGCTTGACGGCAAAGACCTCGCCGCTCGTGTTGGTCGCGCGCAGCACGTGCCCGATGTTGCCGTTGTTGCGGTGGGCCGTCTGGAGAATAAGCGTCATAAACCGACGCTTGGCGTCGTCCTCGGCGCTGGGGTCGACCGCCACGGCGGTATCGAAAGTATCGAGACGGATGAGTTTGTCGCCATAGGCGCTATCGGTAGTATCCATGGCGTTCCTTTGTCTGGCATGGGTTGCCGCACGTATACGTGAGCAGTGCGGATATCGGTAAAGTACCATGATAGCCGCACTGCCCACGTATACCGCTGTGCATTGTCGTTTACGACGCAGAAGGTAGAAGACGAAAGACGGACGGCGACCGTCTTTCGATCGCCGTCCGCGCTAGTCCACAATGACAAGGAATGTCGTATAGAGACCCAAATGAAGTCTGTCGCTGTTGGCGATTTCCACGGGGGGATAGATCTTGCCGGGCTCGCGTTGGTCGCGCGGCGGCTCAATCACAATATCGCCGTCGCGCGCGCCCGATTCGAGCACCGTGCCGTTGGTCGATCCAAGGCCCTGGGCGTACCAGTGCTCACCCTCAAGCCAAATGCGAAGATGCTCGCGCGATGCGTCGGCGCCCACATCGGTGATGCTGGGCGAGGTTTTGGGCAGAGAACCAATCACGGTGCCGTGCGGATCGCGTGTGAGGGGATGGATTTGCATGTCGGCGCAGTTGTCGGCATGGGTTCTGAGCAGACCGAGGTTGGGGGCGACGGTGCGCGGCTGCTCCAGGCTGCTCATAAAGCCACGTCCGACGGTAGTTTCGGTGGTGCCAAAGTGCTCGCCCGTCTTGCTGTCGCAAAAGCGCTCGACGGTGGCCACGCCCTGAACGGGATCGGCGAGCGCCCCCGTTGCCACAAAGAGCATAAGGTAAAGCGTGCTTTTCTCGCGCACGGCATTGCCGTCAAAGTTGTCGATGCGATTGAGGGCATTTGCATATAGGCGGCTGTCCAGCTTGTAACTGGTGAGAGCCGACATCATTTCGTTGGCGGCCGGACCGCGATAGTGCTCGGCGATTGCCCGATAGGCGGACTCGCCGCCGCCGAGCTTGCTGCAGATTGCCGAGGAAAGGTTGAGCGTGGTGACGGTAAAGTCGCTGTAGATGGAGGGCGCGCACTGGTCAGGCTTGCGATGGACGATGTAACGGGTGAGATACGAGCGGTTGGAAGAGCATTTCTCGAGCAGGGTACTGCCGAGATAAGAGTTTCCATTGATAAGCATTCGGGCGATCTCGAGATGTTTAAGACCGCCGAACGAGCGAATATCGTTATAGAGGACCGAGCAAGGCGTCTCTGCTGCCACGGATACCTCCTTTGATTGCTTCCTGGCCAATATGGCGATAGGAATTAATGGCCCCCGGTGGGCGACGTATTAAATGGCTGCGCAATATATAGCGTAACCAAAGCAACATTATAGGCCACATGTTCGAAATTGCAGGAAGACTGAGAGATTTGGTTTGGACTGGACGGAAATCCCCCTCTGTCTTGATCTATAACAATTAGGACCCGGTTTTGTCCCGCAGCTGTTACAGATTGAGACAATCAGCCGGGCCCACCTCGTCCGCCTCGTCATCTGTGGTTTACGTGGGGGCATCCGAAGCACGGGTATACTAACCGGCGGCGAATCTGCTCCATCGCTTAGAGCTGCTGCGTCTGGACGGCGCGTGATAGGGCTGCCAAAGCGATCGCCAGCGTGCTGAGCAACGTCCTCTCTGTGCGCACCTGTTTTTGTATGTATTAGCGCACTACCAAGCACGCCCGCGCGGCCGCATGCCGTGCCCATAGCGCGTGCAGATAAGGAACAACAACATATGCGTAATTCTGTATCTGACGTCACGGACGCCGAGATCCTGGACGAGGCCCGCGAGGCTATGACCCAGGCTGCCTTCGATGCCGCCGATGAGGCCAACGCCGCCCAGGCCGTCGAGTCCGCTACCGAGAGCCTGCCCGCCTTTGACGAGCTGGGACTTTCGGACGAGATGCTCCGTGCTATCGAGAACCTGGGCTACACGGCGCCGACGCCCGTGCAGGCTGGCTCGATCCCCGTGGTGCTCGAGGGCCGTGACCTGCTTGCCGCCGCCCAGACCGGTACCGGCAAGACAGCCGCCTTTTTGCTGCCGACCATGAACAATCTGGAGCACATCGCTCCTCCCAAACCCGTGCGCGAGCGCGGCGGCCGCAACCGCCGTCGCGGCGCCAAGAAGCCCGAGGGCAACGGCCGTGGCCCCGTGATGCTCGTCATCACCCCTACGCGCGAGCTTGCCCAGCAAATCGACGAGGTCGCGAGCAAGATCGCCGACGTCACCGGTCATGTTGCCGTGACCGTCGTGGGCGGCGTGAGCTACAAGCCGCAGACCGCGGCACTCAAGTACGGCTGCGACATCCTGGTCGCAACGCCGGGCCGTCTGGTCGATCTGATCGAGCAGGGCGCCTGCCACCTGGACGAGGTTAAGGTCCTGGTGCTCGACGAGGCCGACCGTATGCTCGACATGGGCTTTTTGCCCGCCGTCCGGCGCATTGTGCGCGAGACGCCGGCCGAGCGCCAGACGCTGCTGTTCTCGGCGACCCTCGACGAGGAGGCCGTGGGCGAGATCACCGACCTGGTGAGCGACCCGGCCCGCGTGGAGATCGCGCCGGCCACGTCGACCGCTGACACCGTCGACCAGTTTGTGTTCCCGGTGTCCATCGAGGCCAAAAACAACCTGCTGCCCGAGTTCCTCAAGAAGGAGGGCCCGGAGCGCACTATCGTCTTTATGCGCACCAAGCACCGCGCCGACAGCTGCTGCCGTCGTCTGGAACGTAAGGGCATCAAGGCCGCCGCGATTCATGGCAACCGCAGCCAGGCCCAGCGCGAGCGTGCCCTTTCGGCCTTCCGCGACGGCACCGTCGACGTGCTGGTGGCGACCGACGTGCTCGCCCGCGGCATCGACATCAGCGACGTGCGCTATGTCGTGAACTTTGACGTGCCGGCCGAGCCGACCGACTACATCCACCGTATTGGCCGTACGGGCCGCGCTGGCGAGCTGGGCTGGGCCATCACGTTTGTGACCGAGCAGGACGTCGACGAGTTCTACGAGATCGAGAAGCTCATGGACAAGACTGCCGACATCTACGAGGCCGGCGACCTGCATGTGGGTCCCAACCCGCCTGCGGTTGATCCCGAGCGCGACCCTGCGGCCTTTAAGGTGAAGAAGAAGACTAAGCGCGGCAAGTCCAAGAGCAAGAAGAAGCTTGAGCAGGCGCGTCGCGACGGCAAGCGCAACGGCGACGATTACGGCGATGTGGCCGGTCGTTCCAACCGCGGTCGCGACGAGCGTCGAGGCGA
>CAJMSO010000142.1 GCA_905216075.1 uncultured bacterium
CATTTGTGTATATGGTGCGCTGTACCGGCGGCCAGCTGTACACCGGTTGGACCAACGACCCCGCCGCCCGCCTGCGGGCCCACCGCAGCGGCAAAGGGGCCCGCTACACCCGCGCCCACGGGGCCGAGGGCTTTGCCTATCTGGAACGCTGCGCCGACCGCTGTGCCGCCCTGCGCCGGGAAGCCGCCCTTAAAAAGCTGCCCAAGGCGCAAAAGACGGTGGTCTACGGCATTGCGATTGCCGGCGGTCTGGGCACCTACCTGCTGCTTGGCCAGCTTGTGGGCGGCGGCATGGGCATGCCCAGGTTCGAGTCCGCCGAGGTGGGCAACCTGGAACTTGTCTGGCTCATTCCGCTGGCGTTGGTCGGCACCGTATGCGGTTGGCTGTACTTTGTCTCTGAGCACGCGAGCGAGGCGCTGTCCCATGCAATAGGGGAGCGTCCTGTCGTCAAGGCCATGCTGGCTGGTCTGGCGCTCGCCATCTGCGGCACGGTCTTGCCCTACACCATGTTTGCCGGCGAGACGCAGGCCGACGTGCTCATGGAAACCTATCTGACCATTCCCGCCGGCGTGCTTATCGCGACCGGTCTTGTTAAGGCCATGTTGACGCCCGCCCTCATCAACCTTGGTTGGCGCGGCGGCCACTTCTTCCCCGTTATCTTCTCGGGCGTAAGTCTGGGCTATGGCCTTGCCATCCTCACCGGCGCAGATCCGGTCTTTTGCGTCGCCGTCTGCACGGCATCGACGATGGGCGCCGTCATGCGCCAGCCCGTTATGGTCGTGGGCTTGTTGCTCATGTGCTTCCCGCTCAAAGGCATCGTTTGTATGATCATCGCCGCCGTCATCGCTGCCGGTATTCCGCTGCCCAAGCCTCTGCGCAAGTAGTACGGTGGCGCACGCCGGGGACATGCCCTTTGCCACGGATTTGCGGGGAGGGGCGGCGATCGCGTCCTTCGTGGATTGAGACTCGCGTGGCTACAGATCGCGTACTCGATAAACCTTGGTGCTGACGGTGCAGCTGATTGCACATAGCGCGAGGGCCAGCACGGCAATTCCTGCACACAGACAGCCAAGAACGGCAGGATCGGGATTCGCTCCGGCAATCGACATGAGCCAGTTGCTGATGGGGTTGGAGGAGCTCAGCGTGGCCATGGCAAGGCATCCGAGCATGGCAAACAGGCCAACGGATAGGCGCAGCGCCTCCATGTGTCCAAAGCGAAAGAACAGCGGCTGCGCCAAAAACACCATCATGAGGGAGATGAGCATTGATGCTGCTGAGGCGATTGCGATTTCAAAGACCGTCTGTCCCGTCGAAGGAATGCCCGCGCTGTTGAAGAGCGGGATGGAGGCGATGCTCAAAAGCGTAGCTGCACATGCCATGACGGCGGAGAAGACAATAACGCTCAGGTAGCGTGCGCGGATGATGTCTTTGCGCGAGAAGGGCAGCGTTGCCCGGTAGCGCTTCCAACCGTTTTGATTGTCGAAACCGGCCAGTGAGTTCATGACTATGATGGGCGACATGGCACTGACGGCGCAGGCGCCAGCGCTCATGCCGGAATCGCCGTCCGATGCGTTGGCAAGGGTCAGCACGACGAATATGAACAAGCCGACACCCGCAATGCTTGGGGCAAGCGAGCGAACGATGGCGAGCTCGGACATAAAGGCGCGTTTCATTTCGAAGCCCCTTTCAGCGTGAGGCGAAGATAGTCATCAATGGTTGCCCGATCGCAGGGAATCTCGGGAAAGGCCTCGAGCGCTTCGCGACGGTTGGGCACGAGCACGTCCACGCTATAGGCGTGGTGGGCGGCACGGGGGCCTTCGACGCAAGCCATAAGCTCGGCGGCCTGTGCTTGGGTGCAGTGGGCGATGCCGGCGCGGTCGGTAATGTCCTCGCGCGGCAGGTTAAAAATAATCGAGCCATTTTCGATGCAGATGACGCGATCAGCGGTGCGATCGAGGTCGGACGTAATGTGGCTCGAGAGTAACACGCTGTGCTGGCCGTCGGCGACAAAGGCAAGCAGCTCATCAAGCAGTTCCTCGCGTGCCATGGGATCGAGGCCCGCGGTGGCTTCGTCCAAAACGAGCAGCTTGGCATTGTGGCTGAGTGCACAGGCAAGCTGCAGTTTCATGCCCATGCCGCGGGAGAGGTCCTTGACCTTTGTCTTGGGATCGAGGCCAAATCGGTTGATGAATCCGGCGAACGTTTCGCGGTCCCACGTGGGGTACGCCGGGCCTACGAGCGACTCGATCTGGCCCACCCTGAGCGTGGAGGGGAAGGGGCACGTGTCCAGGACAAGACCGACGCGGGAGCGTAGATGGCGTTGCGATTCATCGGGCGCGTCGGCGCCACAGCGCTGCCCAAACAGGTGCACCTCGCCGGCATCGAGCTTTATAAGCCCGAGCGCGGCGCGAATGGTCGTTGTCTTGCCGGCGCCGTTTGCGCCTACAAAGCCAACGATCTGGCCGGGCTCCACAGCGAGCGTGACGTCGCGTAGTGAAAAGCGGTCGCTCACACGGCGTGAGATGCCTTTGAGTTCTAAAAGGTTTTGCATGGTATAGCCTTTCTGGCAGATGGCTACTGCATGGTTTCGGGGGCTACCAGGTCGAGCATCTCGTGCAGTTTGTCGCGCGTGACGCCCAGGCTTTCGGCTTGGCTCGCCGCTTTCGCAAGTAGCTCTTCGATATGGCAGAGCTGGTTTTCGCGCAAGAGTTCCTGGTTGCCCTCGGCAACAAAGCAGCCCTTGCCCTGCACGGTGCAGATAAACCCGAGTTGCTCTAGGTCGGCGTAGGCGCGCTTGGTGGTGATGACGCTCACACCCAGGTCGCTCGCGAGTGCACGGATGCTGGGGAGTTTGGCTCCCGCAGCGAGCGTGCCCGAAAGGATCTGAGCTTTGACCTGCGAGGATATCTGCTCGTAGATGGGCTTATCGCTCGAATTGGATAGGATGATGTCCACAGCGGCTCCTTAGCTGTTGGGCTACACGTGTATATAACCGGTAAGCACAGTATATATACACTATGCACAGTTTTGCAAGAGCTAAATGTGGAATAGCCCATCGGCACCGCGCTTGCTCCAAAACAATCTCAATCTGTAACACCTGAGTCCGTTTTTGGTCGCCAGCTGTTACAGATTGAGATGTTATTTTCCCGCCTGCCTATTTGTCTCAATCTGTAACAGTAAGAGTCGATTTGCGCGGCTAGATGTTACAGAACGAGACATTGGCTGCCTGCCTTTCCGTTTATCTCGATTTGTAACAGCTAGACCCAATTTGGGCGGCCAGATGTTACAGATTGAGATTGTGTCGGCGGGCAAGTTTGTTTTTCTCAATCTGTAACGCCTGGGTCCGTTTTGGGTCGCCTGCTGTTACAGATTGAGACAGTCTGCTGCAGAATACTATCGATAACTAGCCGTTCACGTTCTGACTGATGAATTTGTCCTGATAGGCGCCCTAGAGCGAGATTTCGCGGCTACAATAGTGCGGTTACATCGACGTAATGCACTCAATGCAAGAAAGGATCCGCATGGCAAGCCTGTCGGATGAAATCTCGTCGCGCCGCACATTCGCGATCATCAGCCACCCGGACGCCGGTAAGACCACACTTACCGAGAAGTTACTGCTCTATACCGGCAGCATTCAGACCGCCGGCTCGGTCAAGGGCAAGAGCTCGGCCAAGCATGCCGTCTCGGACTGGATGGACATCGAGAAGGAGCGTGGTATCTCCGTTACCTCCTCGGTGCTGCAGTTCACCTATAACGGCGCCTGCGTCAACATCCTCGATACCCCCGGCCACCAGGACTTCTCGGAGGATACCTACCGTACCCTTATGGCCGCCGACGCCGCGGTCATGGTCATCGACGGCGCCAAAGGCGTCGAGGCCCAGACCAAAAAGCTCTTTAAGGTCTGTACGCTGCGCCATATTCCCATCTTCACCTTTGTGAACAAGCTCGACCACGAGGCTCGCGATCCGTTTGAGCTCATGGAAGAGATCGAGAACGTCCTGGGTATCAATACGTCTCCCATGAACTGGCCGATTGGCAGCGGCCGTAACTTTCGCGGCGTGTTCGACCGCCAGACCCGTCGCGTTATCGCCTTTGAGGGCGACGGCCACGCCAACGCCACCAAGAAGGTCGCCGAGGTCGAGGCCGAGCTGGGCGATCCTTCCATGGATGAGCTCATTGGCGAGGAAAACCATAAGAACCTGATGGACGATATCGAGCTGCTCGATGGCGCCGGCGACGAGCTCGACTTGGATGCCGTGGCCTGCGGCAAGCTGAGCCCGGCGTTCTTTGGCTCGGCGCTCACCAACTTTGGCGTGGAGCCCTTCCTCAAGGAGTTTCTGCGTCTGGCCCCGACGCCGCGCGCCTATACCGATACGCTCACCAGCGAGCCGGTCGATCCCTGCCGCGACGACTTTAGCGGCTTTGTGTTTAAGATCCAAGCCAACATGGACAAGAACCACCGCGACCGCATCGCCTTTGTGCGCATTTGCTCGGGTAAGTTCGAGCGCGGCATGGATGCCTTCCACGTGCAGGGCAACCGCAAGCTTAAGCTTGCCACGGGCACGTCGATGATGGCCGATGATCGCGCCATCGTGGACGAGGCGTACGCGGGCGATATCGTGGGCCTGTTCGACCCGGGTATCTTTAGCATCGGCGACACTGTGTGCTCCGGCAAGCGCCATGTGCAGTATCCGCAGATCCCGACGTTTGCCCCCGAGATGTTCGCTCGCATTACGCAGGTCGACACGCTCAAACGCAAGCAGTTCGTCAAGGGCATGGAGGAGCTTGCCCAGGAGGGCGCCATCCAGATCTTCCGCGAACTTGGTGCCGGCATGGAGAGCGTCATCGTGGGCGTGGTCGGCGTGCTGCAGTTTGAGGTGCTCGAGCGCCGTCTCAAGGCAGAGTACCGTGTTGAGGTCCGTCGCCAGCCGCTGCCCTATACGGACATCCGCTGGATCCAGAACGATCCCGATACCATCGATATCCCGGCTCTTTCGCTCACGCGCGACACCCTGCGCGTCGAGGACATGCGCGGCGGTAAGTTGCTGCTGTTTACGAGCCCGTGGAACGTGGATTGGGCAACCGACCACAATCCCGACCTTATCCTGTCGGAGTTTGGCAACGTAGCCTTTTAATGCACCAGTGCGGTGGCCCTGCGGGGCCGCCGCGCCGATTGCTTGCCTGATGCCGCGTGAGCGGCTATCATACCCACCGTCGTCTCAAGACCGAGACGTTCGAGCAGTTCGGGTCCGATATCCTGCTCGTTAAACCTAAAACCAAAGGAGTACATAATGATCAAGAAGGTCATGGAGGACTACAA
>CAJMSO010000143.1 GCA_905216075.1 uncultured bacterium
TTGAAGCTCTGAGACCGCCAAACAGTCCCTATTTCACCGCAACTTATGATGGGGACTTTTGGACGCTGGGTATAATCGTCGTATTGAAATGTGGCGAAAGGAGTGGCAATGTCTCGGTATTGTGCCTCGTGCGGCAAACTTCTTGCAGATGATGCCAAGTTCTGTACCTCATGCGGTGCACCCGTTGAGCAGACAACCGCAAGCAATGGCCAAACCGCGTTTGAGCAGACCGGCTCCCTCGATACGCCGCAAACCAAACCGGACGACTGCCTCGCTCATCGTCCCGACCCCGCTGCCGGCCCCTCAGCGGTCGAAACGACGCAGCGCATACCCGTCGCGGACACCCCGGCCCAACAACAACCGGCGTCTGTGTACGCGTCTGATTCACCGCAGGCCCCCGCCGCAAAAAAGAGCGCTACCAGGGCGCTTGTCGCCGTTATCGTTGTGCTGGTGGCGATCATCATCGCCCTGGTCGTTTTCTTTGCGATCAAGCCTTTCGACAACGCCGCCACGCAGACGACTGCCGAGGTAGCTAAGCTGCACCATGACGTCGACGACGATGACCTAAAGCCTCTCGGCGATCCCAACAGCCTGTACGACGATGATGACGATGACGACGACGAGGATGGCGGCGAAGCAACGCTCTCCGAGCAGAATCTCTACCGCCGACTGAGCGAATACTACGACTTGCTCGAAGACCTCGACAACTACGTCCGTGGCTGCGCGCAGAACTTCAACGGCAACTATCTGGAAGAGGATCGAACCACCCGTCAAAATCTCGCCGACGTCGCCGAGCGCACGGAGGACACCATCGAGCAGTATTACGACATCGTCGAGGACCTGGACGTCCCGACGAGCTCCAAGAACTACAGCTCCTGGAAAGACATCGTTGCCCTGTATGACGACCTGGACCACCGCATTGACGCGATCTGCGATGCCTGGGAGATCAGCCTGAAGTACGCAAAGCCCGCGGACCACAAGAATGAGATCGTGGCGCCGCTGTCACGCGACAACGTGGCGGGCACCAATGACAATAAGTACCGTCAGGACTTTGAGGACCGCTATCCCGGCGCCAAGCCCGTCGAGGTGAAGTAATCCCAACAACTGATCAAAACTTGCGGTGAAATAGGGATTGATTAGGCCTTTTGTCAGCAAAAACAGTCCCTATTTCACCGCAACCTAGAAGTGGGGCCGGGCTCGCATTTGCATTTGCGCGCCCGGCCCCGCCGTGTCTATATGTGCTCGGTTACTTGTCGGCGGCCGCCTTCTTGGTGGTCGTCTTTTTCGCGGCAGTCTTCTTGGCGGTCGACTTCTTGGCGGTCGAAGTCTTCTTGGCTGCCGTGGTCTTCTTCGTCGTGCTCGCCTTGGTCGCAGCCTTGCGGCCGCGGGCGGGCTTCTTCTCCTTGGTCGGGCAATCCATGTTGACGCAGATACGCCACGGACCGCGCGCCGTGTTGACCACCACGATGGGAGCGCCGCACTCGGGGCAGGTCTCGCCCGTCGCCTCGAGCTTGCCACGCGCCGGCAGCGGATAGCTCACGCCGCAGTCGTCATAGTTGGTGCAGCGGATAAAGCGCTTGCCGCTCTTCTCGCTCTTGTGTGCGATCAGGTCGCCATGGCGTCCTGCCTCGGCGCACACCTTGCACTCGCCCACCTTAAGGTCAGGCTCGTAGTTGGTGGGGCATGTGGGGTTCACGCAAATCTCGAAAGCCTTTTGGCGGAACGGCTGGCACTTAATGCGCGGCGCACCGCATTCGGGGCACACAGCAGCCTCGCCCTCGAGCGGGCTCACCTTGACGCCGCTCGGCACCGGATAGGTCACGTCGCAGTCGGGCCAGCCCATGCAGCCGATAAAGCTGCCGCGGGTCTTGGCGCTCGTCTTCATAACCAAGTCCTTGCCGCACTTGGGGCAGGTGCCCACGCGCGCATCGGCCGTGACGGCGTCGCTGATAGCGTCGCCCAGTTCCTGCGTATGCTTGAGCAGCTCGTCGAGCACGCCAGCCAGCAGCGCGCGCGAGTGCGTCACGACATGCTCTTCGGTATCCTCGCCGCGCTCCACGCGGGTCATGTCGCCGTCGAGCTCGCTGGTCATATCGGGGCTCGTGATGCGCGGGGCAAACTGCGACAGCGCATCGATAATGGCGATACCCAGCTGGCTCGGCTCCACGGGATCGTTTTTAAGGTAGCGCACGGCGTACAGACGCTCGATGATGCTCGCGCGCGTGGACTTGGTGCCCAGGCCGCGCTTTTCCATCTCCTGCACGAGCTTGCCCTGGCTGTAGCGTGCGGGCGGCTCGGTCTGCTTGGCCTCGAGCTTAATGTCGAACACGTCGACCGTATCGCCTTGCTCCAGCGGCGGCATCTGCTCGTCGCGCTTAAGGCCGTACGGATAGGCCTCGCGGAAGCCAGGGGTCACGAGCACGTCGCCCGAGGCCACGAACGGCTCGCCGTTGACGTCGAGCTCGAGCTTGGTGTTCTCGATGGTCGCGGGACCCATGAGCGTTGCCAGGAAGCGGCGGGCGATGAGGTCGTAGAGCTTGCGCTGGCCACCATCGAGCGTGGACGGATCGCCCTCGCCCGTGGGATAGATAGGCGGGTGGTCGGTGGTCTCGACTTTGCCGCGCGTGGGCTTCATGGGGCCGGCAAGCACCTTTTTGCATACGGGCGCCAGCGCCGGGTTGATCTTTGCCAGGTCGCTCACCACGGCGCCCAGGTCGAGCGTCGCAGGGTACACGGTATTGTCGACACGCGGGTAGCTGATGAGGCCCGCCATGTAGAGGGACTCGGCGATGCGCATGGTACGCGCAGGTGAGATGCCCTCGGCCGCGGCGGATGCCTGCAGCGAGGTGGTCGCAACCGGTGTGGGCGGCTGCTGCTTGCGCGAACGCTTGGTCACTGCGGCGACGGTTGCCGTCGCGACGCCGTCGACATGGCCGTACGCCGTCTCAGCAGCATTCTTGTCGGTAAAGCGTGCCGTCTTGTGCGCAATCTTAAAGCGGGCGGCCTCGGCAGCACCCTGTGCGGCGCCCATGCCGCGGATCTGCCAATAGTCCTCGGGCACAAACGCCATGCGCTCGCGCTCGCGCTCGACCACCAGGGCAAGCGTCGGCGTCTGCACACGGCCGGCAGAGCGCACGTTACCAAAGCCGCCAAACTTGGCGAGCGTCAGGTAGCGCGTGAGCACCGCACCCCAAATGAGGTCGATGTGCTGGCGGCTCTCGCCGGCGTCGGCCAGATTCTGGTCGAGCGAGACGAGATTATCGAAGGCCTGCGTGATCTCGGCCTTGGTAAACGAAGAATACTGGGCGCGGGCAACCGGCAAGTCCGGCGCAACCTCGCGCACCTTGTTAAGGGCGTCCGAACCGATCAGCTCGCCCTCGCGATCGAAGTCCGTAGCGATGATGACGCTGTCGGACTTCTTGGCAAGGTTCTTGAGCGAGCGAATGAGTTCTTTCTCGGCCGGCAACTTAATGACGGGCGCCCAGGTGAGGTAGGGCAGGCTCTCGAGCTTCCAGCCTTTGATGGAGATGCCATCGGCAAGAAACGGCTTGCGCTTGGTGTCGTAGGGCGGACGCGCCAGGCCATCGGGCATATCGGCCGGCAACATCTCGCCGTCCTCGGTCACCGAATACCAGCCCAGCTTTTTATCGAACAGCACGCTGTCGCAAAAATCGGGCGCAAGGATGTGACCGGCAAGACCGATCGTCACGCACTCCTCGCCCTTCCACTCAAAACGGTAGATGGCGGTGTTGTACACCTTGTCCTTTTTGGGCTTACCCGTGGACAGACGCTCTGCGATCTGACGCGCGGCGTCGTTTTTCTCGGCGATGATGAGCTTCAAAAGAGGCTCCTATCTCGTATCTCTGCGGCTACGCCCGCCCGTATGGCGGCCGACTTACGCCCTTGCTTGCTCAATCTGCCCGATGAGCCAATCGCACCAGGCATCCATGCCCTCGCCCTTGCGCGCGCTCACGGCAAACCGCGGCGCCTGCGGATTGAGGTCATCGAGTGTCTTAGTATACCTATCCATGTCAAAATCGAAAGCCGGGGCCACATCGACCTTGTTGAGCAGCTGTGCGCCGGCGTGCTGGAAGATGCCCGGGTACTTGATGGGCTTGTCGTCGCCCTCGGGCACCGAGAGGATCATGATGGACAGGTTCTCGCCCAGGTCAAAGTCGACTGGGCAGACCAGGTTACCCACGTTTTCGATAAAGATGACGTCGATGTTTTCCAGACCCACAGCCTGGTCGAAGGCATCAACGGCCTCCATGATCATGTTACCCTCGAGGTGGCACAGGCCGCCCGTGTTGATCTGGATGGCGGGCATGCCGGCTTCCTTCATGGTGATGGCGTCGACGTCCGAGGCGATATCGCCTTCGATGACGGCGCAGCGCAAGCCGGCCTTGTCCCGCAGGCGCTCGTTGGTGCCCAGAATCGTTGTTGTCTTACCCGAGCCGGGGCTCGACAAGACATTGATCACATAGGTGTTTGTCTCTTTAAATCGCTGTCGCAGCTGATCTGCCAGGCGCTCATTGCGCGACAGAATCGGCGACGCGATATCAATCGTTTTCTCAGCCATACTCGGCACTCCTTACTTTGGCCCCTTTATACCCCATCACCAGATGGCTAGCGGGCTAATCGTCGGGGGTTTCGATTTCGATACTGGCGATGTCGAGTTCGCGGCCGTGCAGCAGACGCACGTTGGCGCCGCCACATTGGGGACAGCGGCAATGGAAGCGATCGTGCTCAAAGACCTCCCCGCAGTCCAGACACTCGCTTTGTGGATGGACTTCCTCCACGGCAAGCTCGCAACCTCGCGTGAGCGGGTCCTCATCGCGAAATGTCTTCCACGCAAAGTCGAGCGCCTCGCGCACAACTTCGGTCATATCCCCGATACGCAGCGTTACCAAAACGGCGCGCGAGGCCCCCGCCCCACGCGCCGCGCGAATCACTGTATCGAGTATGCCGTTGACAATGCCAACCTCGTGCATACCGATTTACTCCTCGTCGTCCTCATCGTCCGAGAACAGGTCCAGACGGCTCACAAACAGGCCCTCCTTGCCCTCGCGCGCGGTAATGACCACGCGGGCAATGGCGAGCGAAATCTCGTAGAGCGAGAGCAGGGCACCATACATGAGGCCCAGCGTAACGGGCGAGCCGTCGGGCGTAATCACAGCCGAGCCCACAAGCAGGCCCACGTACACGTAGCGCCAGGCGCCGCGGAAGGCCGCGTAGGACACGATGTGGAAGACGGACAGGTAGAAGATGATGAGCGGCAGCTCAAACGCCACGCCA
>CAJMSO010000144.1 GCA_905216075.1 uncultured bacterium
TCAACTTCAAGGGCGCGACCAGAAGGTCAGCGCCCTTTCGTTTCACGCCACCTTGTCACAAATGCGACCCGCTCGCTGACTTATGCTCAACCTATGGCGTCATCTCGCCCCAAAAGGGCCTCCCACGCTCTGGCGGGTTTTCGCTGTCGGTACCAAAATATCGGCGTTGCCTTGATCCAAACCTACCAAAAGGGGGACAAGTTTATTTTGGTCGGTTTTATCTGGGCAAACGTGGTCGTCTATCGCAATGTAGTCGTTGGGAACGTTCTTGTTTGACTAGTCGTTTAAGAACATCCCCAACGACTACATAGGATGAGAGTGGATAATCTCCCGGTTTGAGTCTGCATTCGAGCTCAAAGTGGGAGATTATCCACTCTCATTTGCTATGCGTCCGAAAATCCACGCTCGTTTGTTTTCTGCCTACATTTGTAGGAACAGTTCGTGGAGGCGGGCGTCGTCGTCGAGCTCGGGGTGGAAGGTGACACCGAGCTGGTTGTCTTGACGGGCGGCGACGATGCGGCCATCGACTTCGGACAGGGCCTTGGCATTGCCGTGCACCTTGACGATGCGGGGTGCACGGATAAACGTCAGCGGCACTTCACCGTCGATACCGTCTACCCGCCCCTTGGTGCGAAAGCTGCCGAGCTGTCTGCCATAGGCATTACGCTCAACGAGCACATCCATGGTTGCCAGGCGCGGCGTCCCCTTATCGTCGTGGGCGGCAAGGTCGCGCGCCAGCAGAATCAAGCCGGCGCAAGTCCCCAATACAGGCATGCCTTTAACAATGCGGGTGCGAAGCCCCTCGAGCATACCGAGTTCGGCAAGTAGCTTGCCCTGAACGGTGGACTCGCCGCCGGGGAGGACCAGGCGGTCAAAGTTCTGCTGCAAATCGGCCGCCTGCCTCAGCTCAATACAGTGCGCGCCCAGCTCAGATAGTCTTGCCTCGTGCTCGGCAAAAGCGCCTTGGACCGTCAGCACGGCGACCGTCTGGTCTGCATAATCGCTCATGTGCGACCCTTTCTGCTGGACTAGCGTCCGCGCTCCTCCATGATGACCTCGATCTCGTCGGCGTTGATGCCGACCATGGCCTCGCCCAGGTCCTCCGAAAGCCCGGCGATGAGTTTGGCATCGGTGAAGTTTGCCACGGCCTTGACGATGGCGGCGGCGCGCTTGGCCGGGTCGCCGCTCTTAAAGATGCCCGAGCCGACAAAGACACCCTCGGCGCCCAGCTGCATCATCAGTGCGGCGTCGGCAGGGGTTGCTACGCCACCGGCGGCAAAGTTCACCACGGGAAGCTTGCCCGTGGCATGGACCTCACGCACCAGCTCGACCGGAACCTGCAGCTGCTTGGCTGCCTCAAAGAGCTCATCATCGCGCAGAGCAACAACATCGCGGATCTGCTTTTGGATCTTGCGCATGTGGCGCACGGCCTGGACTACGTCGCCCGTGCCCGGCTCGCCCTTGGTGCGAATCATCGTGGCGCCTTCGGCAACACGGCGCAGCGCCTCGCCCAGATCGCGGGCGCCGCAGACAAACAGCACGTCAAACTGGGTCTTGTCGATGTGGTAGACATCGTCGGCGGGGGAGAGAACCTCGGATTCGTCGATGTAGTCGATCTCGATGGCCTGCAGAACCTGCGCCTCGACAATGTGACCGATGCGGCACTTGGCCATAACGGGGATGGAGACGGCCTCCTGGATGCTCTTGATCATCTTGGGGTCGCTCATGCGCGAGACGCCGCCTGCGGCACGGATGTCGGCCGGGATGCGCTCGAGGGCCATGACGGCGCAGGCGCCTGCCTCTTCGGCGATGCGTGCCTGCTCGGGCGTGGTAACGTCCATGATGACGCCGCCCTTGAGCATCTGCGCGAGCTCGCGATTGAGTTTGACGCGGTCGGCCTTGCTGTTCTGTTCTGCCATGGTTGCTCCCTTGGTTGGCATGTGCATTGCTTGACGGAACATCCTATCGGGGAGCTGGGTATGGCGAAATACTCAGTTTTCGAGATAATAACAAGGTCAGACTAATACCAGATTAAATGACTTAATAAGGTCAGGTGATAGGCTCATGCTTGACTACAATTTGGAAAAACGCGGCGAAGCATCGCTCTATGAGTATGTTTACCAGCAAATTCGAGATGATATCGTAGCTGGACGCATTGTGGCGGGGGAGCATTTGCCGTCTAAGCGCGCCTTTGCCAGTCATCTGGGAATCAGTGTTATTACCATCGAGAATGCATATAGCCAGTTACTCGCTGAGGGCTATATTTGCTCAATACCACGTCGTGGCTACTACGCTTGCGAGCTTCCGGATGCACCAGTTTTGCCTTTGGCTACGGGGAACATCGACCGAGATGCCGTCTCTGTGGGCCCCAGCGTGCATGATGTCAACGGACAGGTCGAGCGATTCGATGCGCTTTCTCCTTCTGCTTTGGAGGCGGCGCGGTTTTGGCAAAGCGCGCTACGGGCGACGCTGGCATCCGAAGACGAGCGCGAAATCTTTTCGCCCGCACCGGCGCAGGGCACTGCTCGGCTGCGACGCGCAATTGCTCACCATCTGCACGGGACAAGGGGTATGAATGTCGACCCCAACAACATCGTTATCGGTGCGGGCGCCCAGCTGCTCGATACCATGTTGGTTCAGTTGCTTGGCGCGGACAAGGTGTATGCCGTTGAGGACCCGGGCTATTTGCGCCTGACGCGCATCTATCAGGCTATGGGCTGCAAAGTTCGACATATCCCGTTGGATGATGAGGGCGTGGACTTGAGCACTCTGCAGAAAAGCGGGACCGATGTCCTTCACCTGATGCCGTCCCATCAGTATCCGACCGGCCTTGTGACGAGCATTGCGCGTCGCTATGCGCTTCTGAGCTGGGCCGCCGAGCGACCAGGTCGGTATCTCATCGAAGATGACTTTGATTGTGAGTTTCGCCTTGCTGGCAAGCCGATTCCTGCGCTTGCGTCGATCGATGCCGCCCAGTCGGTTATCTACACCAACACGTTTTCGAAGAGCCTGTCATCGGCATTGCGCCTAGCGTACATGGTGTTGCCCGATGAGCTAATGGAGCGGTTTAGGTGCAACCTTGGTTTTTACGCCTCGTCGGTGAGCTCTGTTGACCAGGTCGCTTTGGCTCGTTTGCTGGAATCGGGTGATTACGAGCGACATGTGAACCGCGTGCGCGTGCGCGCTCGCGAGGCGCGCGATGGCCTGGCGGCGCTTGTGCGGAAGGCGTTTCCGGCAGGGGAAGTCTCGATCGAGCATGCAGACGCGGGCCTTTACTGTATCGTGGTTGCGGAGCGTGGAACGGGCGGAAGCACTTTTGCACGGGCCCTCACGCGCTCGAGCATCCCTTTTATCGATATTGGTGACTGTTTTTGGTGTGCCGATGGCGCATCTGTCCCTGAAAACTCAACTCAAATTCTTGTTCAGTATGACGATCTGAGTCCAAAAGTGCTAACTAGCTTGGAATTGCAGCTAATGGGGGGGCACTCTGCAACCTAAGTGAGTAGACTTTTAGCACTTTGGCGACCAGGCAGTTTTGTAACAAGCTATCTACCTGCGGTTTTGAAAAGCAGGATGACCGGCCTGCTCGGGATGTTCAAAAAAGTCTACTCACTTGCCGCGCAAAGCTCCTGCATGAGAAAAAATGGGGTTTTCAACAGGGCTTCGTCCAGCTCTCGGCAAGCTTTTGGCCAGTTGGGGAGTGCTGTTGAAAACTTGGCAGTCCGTTCGGCGCCATTTTTGGTGCGTTCGCGCCAATACGTGACTGACTGGGTTGAAATTCGTGTTTTCCTGTGCCTATGAAGGATCTACTTTGTGACATATCGGCTTTTAGGTACTGGCGTTTGCCTCCTCAAGTCCGCGCTTTGTGTCCGCCGCTTCCACGGCCGGAAGAAGACCGGCAGCGATATGACCTTGCCCGTAACCCGACGGCTGCGGTTGTGCTCGGCTTTCCGTTGTATACATTGGTCCGGACGAGAAACAAGCGGACTTGTCCTGCCAGTATCAGGCAGCGGCTGTTTCTTGGTGAGCTCCCCAGGGAATCCGTGCTGGAAACGGAGCATGGGTTTTTGGTTACATCTCCTCTACTGACGACATTCATCATGTCGCGGCATCTGACGGATCTTCAGCTTCTTTTGGTATTGGCGGAGATGTGTGGCTTGTTTGCGGTGTGTGCCCTGCCGGCGGCACTTGAGGCGGATCTTTCGCGTGCAATTGATTCGGGCGCGATTTCGACAACGTTCGGTTGGGTGCGCTGCCCGTCCGAGGACGGCATCGCCTCAAATTTATGGCGTCGAGACGCTTTGGTTTTGGGCGGAGACCTTGACCGTTTTTGTTCAGATGTTTGCGGGATGCGTTACGGCAATAGATTTATGGCGGTATCGCAACTCGTTCCATTGGGTGCCGCGTCGCCTTTTGAGGTCGAGGCGTTTTTGTTGCTTGGACTGCCGCGAGCCCTGGGAGGCGAAGGGTTTTGCGGCATAGAGCTCAATGTCGAAGTGACGTTAAGCACAAGTGCTCGAGCGATTGTGGGAAAGTCCCGTGTATATATCGACCTACTTCTTTCTTCGCCGGACGGTAGGCGACAGGTGGCCATTGAATGTCAGGGAAAGGCCTCGCACGGACGCGCAGGGGATGGCTTGCGTGACGCTGACCGCATGACGGCCCTTCAGGCCATGGGCTACGATGTGCTTCTCCTTACACACAGACAGATATCGGATGAGGATAGATTCCGCGCGATCGTTAAGGCCATATGCAGGATGCTCGATGCTGAATATCGTGATAAAAGCTCAGATGAGCAAAGGGCTGAGACATTACTCAGGTCTGAACTATTCGTTGACTGGACAAAATTGGGAGTAATCGACGGAAAGATGCCCGCTAGACACAAAATGGCTCGATCGTGGACGGCTGCGAATCTAAGTGAGTAGACTTTTGGCACTTTGGCGACTAGGTCGTTTTGCAACAAGGCATTTACCTGCGGCTTTATAAAGTGATATGGATGGTCTGCTCGGCAAGTTCCAAAAAGTCTACTCACTTAGTTTTTGACGAGAAGCCGATGCCGAAGGCGGTCCTATTTCAGGTAGTTAACAAGTTTGTGAGGCACGAAAAAGGCCCGAACCATGCGGTCCGGGCCTCATCGAGCTAGAGGTTATGTCTCAGGTTGCTGGCTTAGCCGAAGTAGCGCTTGAGCAGGCCGGCGAAAGCCTTGCCGTGGCGAGCCTCGTCGCGAGCCATCTCGTG
>CAJMSO010000145.1 GCA_905216075.1 uncultured bacterium
TCGAGCTCGATGCCACGGCGGAGCGGTTCTAGATCGCGGTCGGTCAGTTGCCCGTCCACGAGTGCCTGGTAGGTCTTGTAGACGTGTTTGCTCGGGTGCAGCAGGTCCTGCGACAGGTCGCCGTCGGTGGTAAAGAGCAAAAGGCCCGTGGTGTCGCGGTCCAGGCGGCCCACCGGGAACAGGCCCGGAAATCGGTCGCGGGGAACCAGGTCCGCCACACAGGGACGCTCCTGCGGGTCGCTCATGGTGGTGAGATAGCCGGTCGGCTTGTAGAGCATCAGGTACACGGCGCCCTGGTCGAGCTTAACGGGCATGCCGTCGACCTCGATATGATCGCGGTCGACATCGACTTTGGTGCCCAGCTCGGTCGCGACCTGGCCGTTGACGGTCACGCGGCCAGCGGTCATCAGGTCCTCTGAGCCGCGGCGGCTCGCCACGCCCGCGCGTGCCAAAAAACGCTGCAGGCGCATGGTGTGCGGATAGACGGGCTGGGCGTCGGACTTGTGCACATCCGCGTTGGGCGCCGCAGCGCCGGTGCGCATCTCCCCTGTCTCGTTAGTCTTCGTCATGCGTATCCTCCGCAGTGTCGTCGGTGGACAGCGTTTCCTCGCCGCCGACTGCCTCGACATCATCAATATCGGTATCGAGCAGCTCACGTTCTTCGTCCAGGTCCTCGGCCTGCTCCTCGAGCGTGGACTGAATGCTGCGGCCGCTCAGGCGCTCGCGTATAAACTGGCGCGACTGCTCGTCGGGGGCAAACTGCTCCAGATCGGGCAGGTCGCGGGTGGAGCGCAGACCGAATTTTTCCAAGAAGGCGTTGGTCGTGCCGTAGATGATGGCCTGACCGCGCTCGGGGTCGCGGCCGAACTCGCGCACCAGGCCCTTGTCCACGAGCGACGCAATAACGCCGTCGGAGTTGACACCGCGGATGCCCTTGACCACCTCGCGCGTGACGGGCTGGTGGTAGGCGATAACGGCCAGGGTCTCGAGCGCCGCCTGCGACAGTTTTTGCGTGTCCCAGCTCAGCACATAGGCCTCGACCACATCGTGGTAGGCGGGGTGCGTGAACAGGCGCCAGCCACCGGCGACTTCGCGCAGCTGAAAGCCGCGGTTGGCCTCCTCATACTCAACTTTGAGCTCGGCCAAAAGCGACGCGCACTCGCCGGGGGCGATATCCAGCGCACCTGCCAGGGCGGGTGCGCTCACGGGGTCGCTCGACACCAGCAGCAGCGCCTCGAGGGCTCCTTTGAGGCTGTTGGCCTCCAGCGTGGAAAGGGTTGACATGGTTGCGGCTCCTATTCGGTGAGCTCGGGGCCCTCGCCGGGCACGTATGCCTCGGCCCCCTCGACTCGGTTGATGCAGATGGTTCCAAAGATCTCGTCCTGGCTCAGCATGAGCGAGCCGCGCTTGGCGAGTTCGAGCATGGCCAGGAAGGTGACGACGAGCTGCTCGGTGGTGGCGTCGCCGTCCAACAGCTCGCGGAAGGTGCAGGTTTGATGCGCTATGGTAAAGCGGTCGACCGAGGCCACCGTCAGGTCGAGCGGCACGCGATGCGGTGCCACGTGCTCGGCCTCCAGCAGGAAGGTCTGGCGCTTACCGTCCAGGTCGGCGCAGATGACGGCCAGGCCGCGCAGCGTGATGCCGGCCAGGTAGTCGGGCATAAGGCCCAAAAACTCGGGGTCGGGGCCGGCCACGCGCGGATGCATGCGGCTCTCGGCCTGCATGCGCGCGCCAAGGGCTGCCGCCGCGCCCTTAAACTGCTTGTAGGCGATCAGGCGCTGGATCAAGACCTCGCGCAGGGCATCGCCGTCAAGCGTGCTGAGCTCCTCAAGGTCTTCGTCGAACTCGTCATCGTCGTCATCGGCTTTGCGCGGGGCCTCCTGCGGCACCAGAGAGGCGGCCTTGATGTCCAAAAGGGTTGCCGCGACCAGCAAAAAGTCGCTCGCCACGTCAAGGTCCAGCGCCTCGATGCGCTCGGCCTCGGCAAGGTACTGCTCGGCCACCTCACTGATCGAGATGGCGCCGATATCTACTTTTTGGCGGGTTACCAGCTGCAGCAGCAGGTCGAACGGTCCGCTGTAGACCTGCGTCGACACGCGATACGACATCTTCGACCTCCTTTGACGGCGCCTTCGCGGCGCGGTTTGGGTGCATGTTGCGACCGTTTTGCACGGTCGACCTGTAAGTTTACCTTAGATGCCGGCGATTGCGAAGTTGAGCAGCTGCTCAGCAAGCGGATACACGGTAACGTCGAAATAGCGGCCGATTACATCGATGCCGGTCCACATAGGCAGCAGGTATAGAACCAGGATGAGTATGGGCATAGCGTATTGCTGCAGACGGTAATAGTTGTTGAGCGCCGTGCCCTTGAGGAAGGGCACGATGATCGACGAGCCATCAAGCGGCGGAATCGGAATGAGGTTAAAGAACGCGAGCGACAGGTTGACCACGATAAACGTGGCGCCGAAGTTCATGATCTGCGACGCCACGGCAAAGGACATGCTGGCGTAGAGATTGCCGTACGTTGCGTGCATGAGGGCGGCCGCGAGGCATGCGAGTGCGATGTTCGACGCGGGGCCGGCCACGCTCACCAGGACCTCGTCGCGCTTGGGGTGCTTGAGGTTGTTGAGGTAGACGGGCACGGGCTTGGCAAAGGCGAACACCGGGCCACCGGCTGCGAGCATGAGCAGTGGCAGGATGATGGTGCCGAACGGGTCGATATGGTTGAGCGGGTTAAGCGACACGCGGCCGCGTGATCGGGCCGTCTTATCGCCGAGTGCCCACGCCGCAGCGGCGTGCGCACTCTCGTGGATCACGATGCCGACGATGACGGCGACGGCGCTCGCGAGCAGGTTCATGATGTAGCTGCTGGACATGGCGCTCCCCTAGCGGACGCGGCGCGAGGCGCGCGTGAGCAGGTAGTCAGCTACAAACAGGATGACGGCCACGATGGCGTAATCCAAGCGGAAAACGCCGCCAAAGGGTGAGGTGATGACGCCGTAGCCGGCGATGGCGCTCGGCAGCGCGCGAGAAAGCTCAACGACAAAGCCGACAATCTGCAGTTTGGCGGTGAGGCCGCTAAAGCACAACAACACAGTCATCGCACTCATAAAAATGCCGCAGATGCGACAGGCGATGGCGATGACGCTCATCGCCACGGCAGCGGCCTTACGAGAATTCACGCGCGGTCTCCTCTTCGATCTGGGTGGAAAGCTCCAACCATTCGTCCTCGAGCTTAGGTAGCTCTTGCTTAAGGCCGTTATATTCCCCCAGCGCGGCGTTGAACTTATCCTGATCGGCATAAAGCTCTTCGCTTGCCATCAATTCCATAAGCTCGTCATAGCGGGCGCGCTTTTTGTCGAGCTCCGCCTCGATCTTCTTGAGCTGGTTGCGCACACCCTTGAGCTTTTTGTTGAGCGCGGCGCGGGCTTGGGCCTCGGCGCGCTTCTGCTCCTTGGTCTTTTTGCCCTCGGCAGGCTTAGGCGCCGCGGCGGGGGTGTCGGCCTGGGCGGCGCTGGCTTTGGTGGACTTGGCCGCGGCAGGTGCGCTATCCCCTGCCGCCTCGGCGGCGGCGCGGGCTGCGAGGTCCTCGCGCTTGTAGAGGTAGTAGTCGTAGTCGCCGTCGTAGACCGTGACCTTGCCATCGCGGATGTCAATGATGCGGTTGGCAACGGCGCGCACCAGGTGCTCGTCGTGGCTGATCAGCACGATGGTACCGGGGAAGTTTTGCAGGGCGTTCTCGAGCATGTCCACCGAGTCGATGTCAAGGTGGTTGGTGGGCTCGTCCAGGCACAGGAGCGCCTCGGGGGCCACAAGCATCTTGGCGAGCGCCAGACGCGCCTTTTCGCCGCCGGAGAGGACGCGCACCTGCTTTTCGATGGAATCGTTGTCGCTAAACAGGAAGGCGCCCAGCAGGCTGCGCTGCTGCGGTACGGTCCACTTGGGCGTGACGGTGTCGATCTCTTGCAGGACGGTGTTGGACTCGGTCATGCCCTCGAGCGCATGCTGGGCATAGTAGGCGACGCCGACGTTGGTTCCCAGGTCGCGGGTGCCGGTGGTGGGCGGCTCCAGACCGGCGAGGATCTTCATGAGCGTGGACTTGCCGGCGCCGTTAGGGCCGACGAGTGCCACGTGCTCGCCGCGGTAGAGCTTGAGGTCGATGTCGCTGTAGATGTGCTTGTTGCCGTAGGACTTGGACACGCCCTCCAGGCCGACGACCATGTCGCCGGAGCGCGGCGGGTCAGGGAACTTAAAGTCGATGTGCTTGTGGCCCTCGGGCAGGATGACAAGTTCCTTTTTAATCTGCTCGATCTTGCGGATGCGCTCCTGCGCCTGGGCGGCCTTGGTGGGCTTGTAGCGGAACTTGTCAACGAAGACCTGCATGTGGGCGATGTCGCGCTCCTGAGCGGCACGCTTGGCGCGCATCTGCTCCAGGTTGTCCTCGCGCTGTTTAAGGTAGCTGCTGTAGTTGCCGGTGTAGGTGGTCACGCGGCGGTTCTCGAGTGCGGCGACGGGGTCGGCGCAGGCGTCCATGAAGGCGCGGTCGTGGCTGACGATGAGGACGGCGCCGTCGTAGTTAGCGATAAAGCCGCGCAGCCATTGGACGCTTTCGAGGTCCAGGTGGTTGGTGGGCTCGTCTAGAAGCAGCAGGTCGGGGTGGCGCAGGAAGAGCTTGGCCAGCGCGATGCGCATCTGCCAGCCGCCCGAGAACTCGGAGCACGGGCGCTCAAAGTCGGTGACCTTAAAGCCCAGACCGGACAGGATCTTGCGCGCGTTGCTCTCGAGCTCGTAGCCGCCCAGGTGCTCAAAGCGGTCCTGGACCTGTCCGTACTCGTTGAGGAGCGCGTCGACATCCTTCCCCTGTTCGGAGAGCTCGGTGATCTGGGCCTGCAGCTCGTTGGCGCGCTCGCCCATGCGGCGAATTTCCTTGGCGGCCGCCATGACCTCGGCAAGGATGGTGGTGTCCTTGTGCTCCAGGTTGGTTTCCTGCTCTAGGTAGCCTACCTGGCAGTCCTTTGCGTACTGGATCTGGCCGGCGTCGGGGCTGTCGATGCCCATGATGATCTTGAGCATGGTGGTTTTGCCGGCGCCGTTGGGTCCCACGAGCGCAAAACGCTCGCCGGGGTTGATCTGGAAGGACGCGCCACTAAAGAGGACGCGCGCGCCGAAGCTTTTTTCGATCTTGTCGACCAGGAGGATCATGGTGCCGCCTTTGACCTTGTGTTCCTATAT
>CAJMSO010000146.1 GCA_905216075.1 uncultured bacterium
TCTTATAAGGACGATTGAGCGCCGTACACCCACCGCAAGCTTTCATGATGGAACAAGGAGACTTGGGGTCCACAGCCTTACGCGCAGACGAAGCCGGATCTTTATGCGAGCGCTTGGAACGAGTCTGAGGCGCTTTATCCCCGCCTCGACGAGAGTCAGAACGCTTGGTCTTAGCTCTGCTCTTGGTCGGTTTGCTTTTTGCAGCTTTAGAAGACTTGGATTTCGTAGAAGATTTCTCCTCCTTCGACCCCTCAGCCGCCTCGATCAAAGCACGACGAGCCTTACGCTCCGCACGAGATTCTGCCATGAATTAACCCCACTAATTTACAAATTGAAATCTGAAAGCATTGTACCGTGCCAAGTTAGCAGACGATATGCAAGCGCCCATTTCATGTCAGTGATAAGTCCAACGATGTTTGCCCGGCGTGGGCGGGGAGCGGCGCGTAATTAAGTTTATCGCGAGTTCCGCACGCAAAGGAAAGCACTTAATGTGCTTTCCGTCTTGCGCAGGACTGTAGAGCAGGAAAGTTCATATAGGCAGCCCGGTTCCCGCGGCGCGCCGGGACGTCTCTCAAGCAAAAACTGTCGTGGGGTAAAGTCCGAGGTCAGTGGTGTTTTATACCGAGAAATTCAAAAAAGTGGAAAATTCATTACATATTTGCGTTGACTTTAGGTAACTAAAGTTTCATACTCCTTTTCAACCACTGGGGGATGTGAACACGCACGGATCGTTCACATCATGATTGAAGAGGATTTCTTAGACATGTTCACGCATCAGCTAAACATTATCAGCGTAGTAATTATCTGATGCGGGTTAGCACATACAGCTAGCCCGTACGATAACGGGCGGCTGATGAAGATGAGGGCCGTCGAGCGCAACCGACGGCCCTCATTTTTTATGTCTGGGAAGTTCTTTTTAGAGGAGGAAATGTAATGAACGGAGTTTTGCTCATGGTTGTGGCCGCGGCGGTGCTCGCCTGCGGCTATCTGGGCTATGGCCGATGGCTGGCCAACAAGTGGGGCGTTGACAAAGAGGCCCTCACGCCGGCCAAGCGCATGAAAGACGGCAACAGCTTCTCGCCCGTCTCCGCCTTCACCGCGTTCTCGCACCAGTTCAGCTCGATCTGCGGTGCCGGCCCTGTTACGGGTACGATCGTCGCTATGGCCTTCGGCTGGCTTCCCGTCGTGCTCTGGGTCCTCGTCGGTGGCATCTTCTTTGGCGCCGTCCACGACTTTGGCGCCCTGTACGCCTCGATGAAGAACAACGGCAAGTCCCTGGCCCAGCTCATCGAGAAGTACATCGGCAAGACCGGCCGTCGCCTGTTCTTGCTGTTCTGCTGGCTGTTCTGCATCATCGTCATCGCCGCTTTCACCGACATGGTCTGCAAGACGTTCATGTTCACCCCGGCCGTTGACGCTTCTGGTGCCGCTACCGGTGCCATCGACTTCACCAAGTCCTATGCCGCTGGCTGCGCTGGCACCATCTCCATCCTGTTCACCTTCGTCGCCATGGCCTTTGGTTGGGCCCAGAAGAAGTTCAACCTCACCGGCGCTGCCGAGTTCGTCACCGGCGTGGTGCTCATGGTCCTTATGTTTGCCGTCGGCATGCAGTTCCCGGTCTACCTGGACAAGTTCCAGTGGTTCGCCGTCGTCATGGTCTACCTGGTCTTTGCCGGTGCCATGCCCATCCAGATGCTCAAGACCCCTCGCGACTACCTCACTTCCATCATGATGATCGTCATGATCGTCTGCGCTGTCCTCGGTATCGTCGTCCTGGGCGCTAACGGCCAGGCCACCATCACCGCTCCGGTCTTCACCGGCTTTAGCAATGCCTCGGGCATGATGTTCCCGGTCCTGTTTGTCTCCGTTGCCTGCGGTGCTCTCTCCGGTTTCCACAGCCTCGTTTCTTCTGGTACCTCCTCCAAGCAGGTCGAGAAGGAGCAGGACGCCGTCAAGGTCGGTTACGGCGCCATGATCGTCGAGTCCTTCGTCGGCATCCTTGCCATCATCGTCGCCGGCATCATGTTCTCCGACATGAACACCGCCGGTACCGGCGCCCTTAACGCCGGCGTCGCTTCCACCCCGTTCCAGATCTTCGCAGCTGGCATCTCCCGCGGTATGCAGGCCTTCGGCGTTGACGGCACGCTCGCAACCGTCTTCATGACCATGAACGTTTCCGCTCTGGCCCTGACCTCGCTCGATGCCGTCGCCCGCATCGCTCGCACCTCGTTCTCCGAGTTCTTTGCCCAGACCAACGACGCCCTGGCCATCGAGTCCAAGGCCGGCTACATGAAGGTCCTCGGCAACCCCTGGTTCGCCACGGTCGTTACCCTGCTTCCTGGCCTCGCCCTCGCCTTTGGTGGCTATGCCAACATCTGGCCGCTCTTCGGTGCTTCTAACCAGCTGCTCGGCGGTATGACCATGATCACCCTCGCCGTGTTCTGCAAGTGCACCGGCCGCAAGGGTTGGATGCTCTACGTGCCCGTCGCCTTCCTGCTCTGCTGCACCTTCACTTCGCTGGTCCAGAGCGCCATGGGCTGCATGACCGCCGTCCAGGCCTACGGTTTCTTCGGCACCATCCCGGCTACCGCCACCACGGCTGCCGTTTCCGTCGCCGCTACCAAGGGCCTGCAGCTCGTCTTCGCCGTCCTGCTGATGGTCCTGGGCCTCATCGTTGCTGTCAACTGCCTCAAGGAGTTCTTCGGCAAGGAGGCCGGTTCCATGCCCGACGAGGAGCCCGAGTGGTCCGAGATGGGCAAAGTCGAGTATGGCCGCGCCGCTGCCGCCGAGGCTCCCGCCGACGCCGAGGCTGCCAAGGCGTAATCGACCTGACGAGTTGAACGTCACATCTATACAACTCGATAAGACCGGGTCCGCGGCTGCGCGGGCTCGGTCTTTTTTCATGCAAAAGCGGGCGATGCCCGAGTGTTCTCGCAGATGTTTTGCGTGGATAAGGGCGCGCGTTGTACCATATAGACGTATATGTGTACATATGAAAGGGGCCCCGTGGCCAAGACGGTATATTCCGATAACCAAAATAATGTCGATGCCCTGGCTGAGCGTCTGAGCAGCCAGACGTCGCTTTCTGCCGAGCGCGCCAAGCTAGTTGCCTACGACCTGCTCTGCCGCAAGGCGCTCAAGATCAAGTCGAGCGCGCTGGCGCAGATTTTCCGCTCCGTCGATAAGGAATGCGACACCAAGGCGATGCGCGACGAACTCATCGCGGCAAAGATCGTTACCAAGATCGAGGGCAGCGGCATTAACGGACGTCCGGCGTTCTATACCATTCATGCCGAGATAAGTGATGCTCAGGAGCAGCTTGCCGAGGCTGTCGAAGAGGCCGTCGAGGACGTTGTCGAGGCGCCCGCTTCGGTGGAAACGGCTCCGCGCGAGCATGTCGATACCGACGAGCTGCTCGATGAGAACGTCGTTCGCGCCTTTACGGCCAAGGCCGGCCGCGGCGGTTTTGGTGGGGGCGGCAAGCGCGATGCTCAGCGCCGTGCCCAGCAGGAGCGCTTCCGTCGTGCCGTGGCTCAAAAGGATGAACTCGATACCGAGACTGTTGTGACCGAGGTTGCCGCTGAGTCGCAAAAGCCCGTGGAGGCCCAAGAGCCCAAGCGTCGTCGCGGTGTTCACTTTAAGGCTGTGCAGCAGGATGTCGCGCATGAGGCTGAAGAGCCTTCCGAGGTTGCAGGCGATGCTGAGGAGTCTGCCAAGAGGGTTTCGGGTTCGTGTCGTCCCGGCCGCGGTTTTGCGGGGCGCGCGTATCCCATAAAGCGTCAGGAGAAGGGCGAGCCGGCTTCGACCGCTCAGGCCGATAAGGCCGAACAAACTGAGAAAACCGTTGAGCCGGTGGCTTGCGAGCAGCAACCTTCCGAGTCGCAGTCTGCGGCTGACACCGAGGTCAAAGCTCAACAGTCCGCTGATAAGCAGACAGGGGAGAGCGCTTCGAGCAAGCCCCGCCGTCGTCGTCACCGCGGCGGTCGTGGCTCAAATGCCGAGGCCGCGGCCGAGAAGGCAGCGACGCAAAGCAAGGATGCGAAGGTCGAGGCCCTGGTGGAGCAGCCCAAGCGCCAGCCGGCGAAGGGGGACAAGCCCGAGCGCTCGCAAAAGGGTCCGTCCGCGCCAAAGCAAGAGCGCAAAGCTCAGGCGGATTCCAAGCGCAAATCCCAGGCGCAGCCCAAACCGACTGCAAACGATGCGGCCGCCCAGCAGCCTGAGCCGCCCGCTCATGGCGAGGTTTCGGCGTTTGCTCTGGCCCGTGTCCTGGGCAGGCAGCTGCTCAAGGTCGTTCCCACGCCTACGGCGCTCTCCAAGATTAAGGAGCAGCAGACTCAAATCGTTAAGGTCGAGGGCAAGGATAACAAAAAAGCTCCGCAGCGCACTCAGCACAACGAGATGTCCAACCGCAAGATTGCCGAGGAGATTGCGATCATCCAGGCTTGGATAGAGCAGAATCGCGGCGCCGACACGCCGGTCGCTTCGCGTCGCCAGCGCGCCTACCAGATTTTTAACGATGAGAAGGCCTTTGACGGCAAACACGGCGAGCGCCTGATTCGGCGTATGACCGAAAAGGGCATCAGCATGCAGGCAATCAAGGTTGCTCCCAACCGTCCTGTGCACTTTACGGGCTTCTTTACGCTGGGCGCCGACAAGCCGTTCATTATGGTCGAGAACCTGGACACCTATGACGAGATCGTCAAGCTCCTGCGCGGCCGCAAACACGCCAAGCTTTTTGGCACCAAGGTGGGTGGCGTGATCTTTGGCGGCGGCTGCAAGGCGAGCGTTTCACACGCACTGGATGATTATCTGGCCGAGATCGGCTATCGCTTTAACTATGTCTACTACGTGGGCGACATCGACCGAGAGGGTGCGCGCATTGTCGAGCAGACCCGTAACGCCAATGTGGTTGAGATTCGCCTGCATGCCGGTATGTATCGCGCCATGCTCGCCGAGCACAAGCGTCGCGTGAAGGCCGGCGGCGAGTGCGAGCCCGCGGCTGCCAACCAGGGCGTGCCGCAGAACCTGGCGGCGACGATCAAAGACCTGCCCATGGTCACGCGCGTACAGTTCCGCAACGTGCTGCGTGAGGGCGGACGCATTCCGCAGGAGATCCTGATGACCGCCGACTATCGGGATGGCGACTCGGGAAGCTTCGACCGCATGCTGAACAACTAAATTTCGCCGGCCCCGGGAGAGCGTGGACACCGGCTTAGGTTTCCTGCTCT
>CAJMSO010000147.1 GCA_905216075.1 uncultured bacterium
CTCCTCGAGCACGCGAGCGATAGCAGAGCGATGATCGGGGAAGGGAACCTCCTCGATCTGCTTGGCACCACCGTTCTCAGAGTGGCCAAAGATGCCCATGTCCGATCCGATACGCTCGCAGTTGCCCTTGGCGAAAACCTTGCGGGTATCGGTATCCAAAAGCTGATATTTAAGGCTTGAGCTGCCGGCGTTGACAACAAGTACGTTCATGAGACTCCTTTGCAGTGCAATACGGTCGAAGCAGACCCCTTAAGGCGGCCGCATTATAATAAGAAGTTATCATATCTTGATAAATAGCTATCAGAATGTCGCCCGGCGAGCGCAAAAGAGGGGCTGAACGGCACTTGGTCGTCCAGCCCCTCCCCTCTTGCAATTACTTGCCGTTGACGATGCGCTCGACATCGGAAGCGATCATGAACTCCTCGTCCGTGGGGATGACGAAGATCTTGACCCTGGAATCCTTGGCAGACAGGCACCAAGCGCCGTCGCCACGCAGGGCGTTACGGGCATGGTCCATCTTGACGCCCATAAAGGCCAGACGGTCGGCAACGCCGGCGCGAACGGCCGGAGCGTGCTCACCGATGCCGGCGGTAAAGACCAGGGTGTCCATGCCGCACATGGAAGTGGCCATCTCGGCAGCCTTGGCGGCAATCTTGTAGACGAACATGTCGAAGGCGAGCTGAGCCTCGGGGTCGCCAGCGGCGGCAAGCTCCTCGACGTTGCGGCAGTCGTTGGTCTTGCCACCGGTCACAGCCAAAAGGCCGGACTTCTTGTTCATCATCTCGTCGACCTCGTCGAAGGTATAGCCGCCCTCGCGCTGCAGGTAGCACACGGTAGCCGGGTCGATGGATCCGCAGCGGGTGCCCATCATGACGCCGTCGAGCGGGGTGAGGCCCATGGTGGTGTCCATGCACTTGCCGTCCTCGATGGCGCACAGGGAAGCGCCGGAACCGATGTGGCACACGACGACCTTGCGAGCCTCGCCGTTGGTCATCTCGGCGACCTTCTTGGAGATGTAACGGTAGCTGGTGCCATGGGCGCCGTACTTACGGATGTGCAGCTTGTCGCAGACGTCCTTGGGCAGGGCGTAGGTCTTGGCGACCTCGGGCATATTGAAGTGGAAAGCAGTGTCGTAGACCGTGACGTTGGGCAGGTCGGGATACTGCTCCAGGCAGTACTCGATAACGTTGGCTTCGGGGTTGTTGTGCAGCGGGGCGAGCGGAGCGACCTCGCGGATCTTGGCGAGGACGTCCTCGTCGACGAGGGAGGAGTCGCCAAAGTACCAACCACCCTGAACGATACGGTGGCCGATGCCCTCGATCTTGACGCCGTTGGCCTCGAGGTCCTTCAGGACGACCTCGATGGCGACCTTGTGGTCGGGGAACTCGATGTTCTCGGTCACCTTCTTGGAACCGTTGGCAGCGTGGGTGAAGGTACCGCCGGTAAAGCAGACGCGCTCGCAGGAGCCCTTTGCGGACACCTTGTGGGACTTGGTATCGATGACCTGATACTTAAGGGTCGAAGATCCTGCGTTGACGACCAGAACGTTCATGTGTCTCCCTACTAACAGGCGGTGTGGCGCCGCCAGGTTACATACGTTTTAATAATAAACCCAAACGCCCTCGCGCTCGGGTTTATTGCGTTGATATATAAGTTATCGGTGCCTAAATACTCACGGCCTTTGGCTTGTAAGACGAAAGAGCGCTGGGATATACACCAAAGAAGAAATCCCGAGTGCAACAAGCAATATGACTCGAATGTCCGCGATGCTGCTCAACGCAGCATTGAACAGATAGAAAAAGATGGCACCCACCGCCACCATCTGGCTTTGAACTGAAATCAGTGAACAGCGCATCGAAGAATCGACAGCATTTTGAAAAATTGAGTATTTAATTGGAGCAAATAACGAGTAAGCGACTGTCTGCAGTACATAGGACACGGGCAGCAAATAGACCGGAGTAAAGGGAATCAAAAACAGAGCAGTCAGGGAAAGGCGCACGATGCCGCAAATACGCGCAAAACGGCCCTTGTCGACACGAGCAATCACACTGGGCACAATAAACCCTATGGAGGCGGAAGCAAGGAGCTGGACCGCAATGGTCACGCCCGAAGCGACAGCATTCATTCCGCGGCCTGCAAGCAACAGTGAGAAGAAGTCTTCCAGAGCGACGAAGGCAAATGCCTGAGAACAATCCATGATGAACGCTGACCGAAGAATGCCATTACCCGCAATAGCAGCACCGATCATCTTCGGGCTCATTCCATGCCCAGGTGTCACCGCAGCGCCCTCTCTTCTCGCCTCAGGAATACAGACAACGACAACCAATGTCAGCACCATTGTGATGACATCGACCGAAAGCCCAACGAGATACGCGCCAGCGGACGAAATGAAACCGCCCACACAAGCGGAGAGGGCATAAGAGGCATAGAAAACAAATCGCTCAACGACATTAAGTCTTACGAGCTGGTCCTGAGAGACGCTGTCAATGTAAATCGCTTCTATGGATCCGCTCAGACATGCAACGGCAAAACCTTTGAGAGCGAACGCACCGATTAAAAGCAGAGGAGAACGGACGAGAAGCAGGGCGGCGTAGTATCCAAGCATCCCCACGACGCCAACGAGACCGCTCACCTGTCGTCCAAACCTATCAGCAATATAGCCAGTGGGAACTTCAAGGATGAACTTGCTCACTTGATATGCAATCATCATGCTAGAAATCGCCACCATCGAGAATCCGACGAATTCAAGGTAAACCGTCAGAAAATACAAAATGGTGCTGAAGTTCGACAGAAAAACGAACGTCATATAAAGCAAAACCGTACGGTTTTTCATGCTCCGCCCTCCAAGAGCCAATAACCCAAACCGAAATCTTGGAAAAGCATGAGGGCAAAGCCGTCAGCCATGTGTTACAAGGCGTCAACATTCACTTGACGACACGAGGCCAAATGGCCTCACGAAGAGAGATGACGCAATAGGTGAAGAAATACTGTCTGGTGTCGATCGGTCCAGGCATTTTGCCGATAGCAAAAGTAGATAGGCAAGGTTACGTCATGTGAGGCTTCAATGGAGCACTCGCTCACTTTCAATCCATCTGATGCGAGAGAAGAGCCAGAAAAACTCAATATCAATCCCCCGGCTTGAAGAAACTCAGCCTGCGCTCTGTTTCCGTATTCGACATCACGGAAGCGGAAATTAACGAGCTGGGCTTCGGGACATTGATTGATTGCATTGAGACAGGGTGACAAATTAATGGGAACAGCGAGCCTGCCGCCCAGTAACTCACGGACGGTCATAGCACCTACAGATTGATGACCTGCCGGGCACGAAAGAACCTTGAGCTCCTTTTCACCCAAGAATTTCGAAGAAAGGACGCTGTTCCGTGGTTCTTCAAATGAGATGGCTGCATCCGAAATACCAAGCATGAGCGACTCAAAACATGTAGCCGTTGGCTGATGCCACACATCGAGGTGAATCTGAGGATGCGAGCTTTCAAACGAGTCATACCAGTTTTCGGTAAAAAGGCGCCCCCGCCCATGAAGGCAGGGGGCGTAAAGACGAAAGTGGCCGTCAGGCGAAACGCCGCCGTTCCCCGATTGAGCGTACTTTTTGAGATCGTCGACCTGTGCCAGAATCACGCGTGCACGACGCGCAAATTCTCTGCCCGCCGGAGACAAAACGGCCTCCCCCGCCGATCGGTTGAGCAAAACAATCTGATACTCAGATTCCAACTTTTTGATTGCCGACGAAACGGCCTGTGGGCTCACGTGAACGGCGCGAGCCGCTTTGCGCACGCCGCCGTAGTTCGCTACCGCTTGAAGGTATTCGAGTTGAGAAAGCTGCATAGATTACTCCAAAGGCAGCCAAGTCGACGGGCTACGCGCCCTCAGATGAGGTTCTCGCCCAGGTTTTTGCCACCGAGGACGTGCATGTGGAAGTGCATGACGGTCTGGCCGGCGTTGACGCCCTTGTTGGAGATGACGCGGAAACCGTCCTCCAGGCCCTTGGCCTTAGCGACCTCCTGGATGGCATGGGCCATGGCGCCCATGGTCTCGGCAGGCACGTTGTCGGCGATGTCGCTGTAGTGCTTCTTAGGGATCACGAGCGTGTGGACCGGCGCCTGGGGATTGAGGTCGTCGAACGCGATGACCTGGTCGTCCTCATAGACGACGGTCGAGGGGATCTCGTGGTTGGCAATTTTGCAGAAGATGCAATCACACATGGTTGGTTCCTTTCTCGCAGACCGAGGTAATTATATTTGGTCGGGATGGTTAGAACGAGAGGTTGTCGTCGGTGTTGGCGGCTTCGCCGTCGGCGAGCACGTCGTTACCGTCGACATCCTTAAGGAGCACCGAGACCTTCTGCTCGGCATCGGACAAGCGGGTGCGCAGGCTCTTGAGGAGCTCGACGCCGCGGGTATAGCTCTCGAGCGACTCCTCGAGCTCCATATCGCCCGACTCCAAGCTGCGGATGATAAGTTCCAACTCCTGCGAGGCCTGCTTGTACGTAAGCTGCTCGACCGGGGTCTTCTCTGCCATATCTGTTTCCTTTCCTAAAGGTTTATCGCTATGAAACGCGGTCTACTCGACCGTATCGACCGTTGCCGCCACGTTGCCGTCTGCCATGCGCACGCGAATGGCGTCGCCGGGCTTAAAGGTCTTGGCGCTCGTAGACACACCGTCCTCGCTGTACGCGATGGAGTAACCGCGGGCAAGTACCTTAAGCGGCGACAGGGCATCGAGCGAAGCCGCTGCACGGCCCAGGTCGGACGCTGGTTTGCTGAGCATCGTGCGCCCCTGATGCTCCAGGCGAGAGCTCGGGAGCGTGAGTGCATGGCGCTTGTCATCGAGCCCTGAGGTGCTTGCGACCAAACGCTCGGGCAGACGCTCGAAGTTGGAGCGGAAGGCCCCAACCGAACGCGTTATGGCACCGGACAGACGATCGGCCGTCAGGGCAAGCTCAGACTCGCGACGCTCGACCATAAACGTTGGGTCGTTGAGGCACGGGCGGCATGCGGCCGCATCGAGCGCATCGCCCAAGCGAGCCGTATAGGTATCCCAGGCGCGGCGACCGCGCTGATCGAGCATCTCCAAGTCGACCTGGGCCGACCCTACCATCGATGCCATCGCGGCACCCAGACGCTGATGGCGCGCCTCGAGCACATCGGCCAGGTCCGGCATAGCCGGCGCCACCGATT
>CAJMSO010000148.1 GCA_905216075.1 uncultured bacterium
CACAAGAAGCCCGCTGGCAAAGCCAATGCCATCGAGCACCATCGCCCCGGTCGCGTGCGCATGGGTCTGGGCCTGATCGGTCTGGGTCTTAAGACGCTCATTACCGGCAAGACGAAATAGTCGTTTGTAGAAGCAGTTTGTAGAAGCGCCCCGCATTTGAGGAAAGCCTCGGATGCGGGGCGCTTTTCCCTGCTACCATGGTGCGAACAACAACGCGAATGACAGGCAGGAATATGAAGCTCACTATAGAATCGATGACCTACGGCGCCGACGGGCTGGCACACGCCGACAACGGCAAGGCCGTCTTTGTGCAGGGCGCCGTGGCAGGCGACACCGTCGAGGCCGAGGTCGTACAGGACGGCAAGTCGTTCATGCGTGCCCGCACCACCGAGATTCTGGAGCCAAGCCCCGATCGCATTCAGCCTCCCTGCCCCTTCGTGGGCATCTGCGGCGGCTGCTCGTGGGGCAATCTCTCACGCACGGCACAGCTCGCCGCCAAGGAGCAAAATCTGCGCTCCACGCTCGAGCGTATCGGCAAGTTCAGCCCCGATCAAGTCGATGAACTGGTGCAACCCATCCGCCACACCAAGGATGATTGGGGCTACCGCAATAAAATCGAACTCGAGCCGACCGTTGTAAACGGCCGCGTGCGTCTTGGCATGCACGGTGTCGATCCTCGCAAGATCGTGACCGTCGATTCGTGCCCGTTGTTCGACAAACGCTTCCCCAAGGCACTCAAATCGGTCGTCGGCGCACTCAACTATCTAAGCGGCAGCCATGACTTGGGGCTCGAACGCGTGGGCATTCGCGCATCACGCCGCACCAAGGCACTCGAGGTCGCACTCTGGACGCCCACAGGCTCTTTTCCGCGCTCGCAGGTCTCCCGCGTGCTGGCGGACGCCGCTCACCCCACGAGCATCGTGCGCGTGATGAGCAAGGGCGAAAAGAAGGCCCGCCGTGTCTCCAAGGTGGAGATGCTCGCTGGAGAGGGCTCGTGGACCGAGAACATCGCTGACGGCCAGATGCGCCTGTCCGCCCCATCCTTTTTCCAGGTCAATACCAAGGGCGCCGAGATTTTGATTGAGCTCGTTATGGACGCCCTCGACCCGCAGGAAGACGAGCTTGCCGTGGACCTGTACTGCGGTGCCGGCACCTTTACCCTGCCGCTGCGACTTTGTCGCTGCCGTCGAGGCCTACGGCCCCGCCGTGCGCGATCTACGCCGTAACCTGGAAATCAACAAGCTTGATAACGTCGACGTCATCGGCGGAGACGCGGTGCGCGAGTTCCCCGACCAGGATGCCGATGTCTTGGTGGTCGACCCGCCGCGTGCGGGCCTTGCGCCCGAGGCCATCGACCTCATCGCCAGCACGAGTGCGCGCGATGTCGCCTATGTGAGCTGCGACCCTGCCACCCTGGCGCGCGATCTCAAACGCTTTGTCGAAGAAGGCACCTTCTTCCCCGTAAAGATCACGCCAGTCGACCTGTTCCCACAAACCTTCCACTGCGAGACCGTCGTCCACCTTAGGCGCAACTAGACTGTTTGCCCAAGACCACGCCCGATGATTTTTCTGAGACGGGGATAAAAATAAATTTGCTCCGAATGATTATTTAATCCCCGTCCCGAAATTGAACCGTCCCCCCATTTCTTGAACATTAGAAATGGGGGCTTCTTTATGGACGGGAGAGTCAGGCACGACGCCACGCTGAGGACTCTTGCAGCAGAGCTTTGCGACAGGGGGTACGGGCGCGCCGAAGGCCGGCGGGAGGCCGAAGGGTGCCCGGACCCGGCCGGGGCCAGCGGCGTGCGAGGGCAAGCTCATGCGACGGAGCTGCTGCCCGGGCGCCTGAAGGACGAGTTCTACAGGAACCGGACGTGGCGGAGCTTCGAGGAGTTCAAGCGGGACCTCGACGCCTACACCGTTCACTGGAACAAGAGGAGGCAGGTTAAGCAAAAGGGACTGACCCCGGAGGAGTTCCGGAATCAGTCCCCATGTGCGGCATAGGCCGCTAATTGACCCGTCTAAGTTTCGGGGCGCAGTTCATTTCAGCGCCGCCCGAGAAAGCTAAACGCCTTCTGACAGGTTGTCTCGGACACGGGGCGGCCGCCTCGACCGCCCTCGGCCTTCATCCACCTCAACTGCACCTCAATTACATAGAGCTGATTGAGGTGGGCGCAAGCTAGCGGGCGCCTTCCTCGTCGTCGTTGGGTCGGTAGGTGATGAACTCGATAACAAAGGCCAGGACGGCAGAGACGAGCGCGGCGATGATCGCGAAGATCATGTGGGAGATCCCGGCGCTACCAGGGGTCCCGTCGATGAAGTTGAGCAGGTTGAAGACACCGAGGCCGCCCGAGATGTACATGAGGGCGCCCGTCATTCCCACGATGGCGCCGCCCACGGCGGAGCTCAAGCATGCCACGACGAACGCGCGCTTGTTGGGGAGGGCGATGCCGTAGATGCCCGGCTCGGTGACGCCGAAGAAGAAGGCGGAGATCATCGCGGGAAGGGCGATGCCGCGGAAGCGCTCGTCCTTGTTTCTGAGGTACATGGCAAAGATGACCGCTCCGAGCGCGAACCCATGGCCGATGGTGGCGGCGAGCACGCTGTCGTGGCCGAGGGTATTCAGGTTCATGATGGAGATGGGGATGAGGCTCCAGTGGAAGCCAAAGATGACGAGGCACATCCACAGTCCGCCGACCAGGGCGCTGCCCAAGACGGAACCAACCACGGGAAGCTGGAAGATGAACGAGAACGCCGCGCTCAGCAGGTTGGTGATGAGGGTGGCCACCGGGCCGATGATGAGGTAGCCCAAGACGATGGAGACCGTCATCGTGGCGAGCGGGACGAGGAACATCTTGAGCGCAGCCGGCATCCAGCTCTTGAGCCAGCGCTCAAGGATAGAGCCGAACCACACCATGAGAAGGACGGGGATCACCGAGCTCACGTAGCCGGACACGGGCATGATGATGGGGATCCCGAGGGCGGTGGCGTACCACAAGAACGTGCCGGCCACGCCGAGGTCGATGCTGCCGAGCGCCTCGCCCGAGGTCAGGGCGACCATCGTCGGGTAGAGGAGCGCCACGCCGATTGCCACGCCAGTGAACTCGTTCATGCGGAACTTGCGCGCGGCACTGAACGCCAGGGCGACGGGAAGGAAGTAGAAGAAGCCGTCAGCCACGGTGTAGAGCAGCGTGTAGAGGCCGTCGTTTGCAAAGGCCGGGACGAAGTAGGTGATGAGGGCAAGCAGTCCCTTCATGATGCCTGCGGCGGCAAGCGGTCCCAAGATGGGCTGGAAGATGCCAGAGATGAGGTCGATGATGACGGAGGCAACGGTCTTATCGCCCTGGGGCTCGTCGTCGGCGCTTGCGCCGCTCGAGAAGTTGCCGGCCTCCATGACCGCGTCGTAGACGTCCTCGACGATGTTACCCACGACCACCTGGTACTGGCCGTTGGCCTGGATGACCTGGATGACGCCCTTGAGGGTCTCAATCTTGGCCGTGTTGGCGCGGGACTCGTCCTTGAGCTTGAAGCGCACGCGCGTGATGCAGTGCGCGACGCTGGCGACGTTCTCGACGCCGCCTACGTTCTCGAGTATGGATCTGGCCAGGTCGTCGTATTTTTCAGCCATTATTTTCTCCTTAGTGATATTGCCCGGGCGGCTAGCCCAGGTCGCCTCCGTTGGTGGCGATGGCCTGTTGGTACCAGTAGAAGCTCTTCTTGCGCCTGCGCTCGAGCGTGCCGTTGCCCAGGTTGTCGCGGTCCACGTAGATGAAGCCGTAGCGCTTCTCCATCTCGCCGGAGCCCGCGCTCACGAGGTCGATCGGCCCCCAGGTGGTGTAGCCGAGCATCTCGACGCCGTCCTGTTCGATGGCGTCGCGCATGGCCTCTATGTGCTCGCGCAGGTAGGCGATGCGGTAGTCGTCCTCGATCGTGCCGTCGGGAAGCACCTCGTCATAGGCGCCGAGGCCGTTCTCCACCACAAAGAGCGGCTTCTGGTAGCGGTCCCAGAGGTCGTTGATCGTGATGCGGAATCCCAGCGGGTCGATGACCCAGCCCCAGTCGCTCGTGCGCACGTAGGGGTTCTCCACGCCGGCGAAGGCGTTGCCCTCGGCGACGCCGCCCACAGAATCGGGGTCGCCCGCGGTGCAGCGCGAGGAGTAGTAGCTAAACGAGATGAAGTCGACGGTGTTCTCCGCAAGGATGCGCTCGTCCTCGGCGGTCATGCCCACGTCGATGCCCTCGCGCTCGAGCATCTTGAGCGCGTAGCCGGGGTAGCGACCGCGCGCCTGCACGTCCACGAAGAAGAGGTCCTCCTGGTTCTTGACCTGCGCCGCGCGAACGTCCTCGGGGCGGCAGGAGTAGGGGTAGTAGCTTCCCGCGGCGAGCATGCAGCCCACCTTGTTCTCCGGATCGACCTCGTGGGCGATCTTGGTGGCCCAGGCGCTCGCCACGAGCTCGTTGTGCGCGGCGCGGTACTCGGCCTCGCGGGCATTCTCCCCGGGCTCGAGGACGATGCCGGCACCCATGAAGGGACGGTGCAAGATCATGTTCATCTCGTTGAACGTGATCCACCAGCGCACGAGGCCGCGGTAGCGGTTGAAGAGCACCGTCACAAGCCGCTTGTAGAGCTCGATAAGGGTGCGGTTTCGCCAGGCGCCGTACTTCTTGACGAGGTGGATGGGGCAGTCGAAGTGCGTGATGGTCACGAGGGGCTCGATGCCGTGCTCGCGGCAGCAGCGGAACACGTCCTCGTAGAAGGCGAGCCCGGCCTCGTTGGGCTCCTCCTCGTCGCCATTGGGGAAGATGCGGCTCCAGGCGATGGAGAGGCGAAAGACCTTAAAGCCCATCTCCGCGAAGAGGGCTATGTCCTCGCGGTAGTGGTGGTAGAAGTCGATGCCCGTCTGGGCCGGGTAGTAGTACCCGGGCTCAAAGTCGAGCATGCGCCTCAGGCCGCGGCTTACGTCGTTGCGCTCCGGCTCGTGTGGGATGACGTCGACGTTGGCAAGGCCGCGGCCGCCCTCGTCATAACCTCCCTCGCATTGGTTGGCGGCGGTGGCTCCTCCCCAAAGGAACCCTTTTGGAAATGGCATGGTGCCTCCTTCTCTCTGGCGCCCCCATCTCTGCGGGGGACGCTTTATAACGTCCTTGCGGCCTCGCGCGCCGGGCCCGTGGCCCTTTCCCTGA
>CAJMSO010000149.1 GCA_905216075.1 uncultured bacterium
GACCTGTGTCTTGCCTACTACGGCTTCGTTGTCGTTTTGCGTCACGACGGTCACCTTAACGCGGCGTGTCTCCTTGCTTTCGTCATCTGTGGCCAGATTGACGTAATAGTGTTCGCCGTCTTCGGTCATGAGCGCCATCGTCGGCACCATGACCACGTCGTCAAGCTGCTCGGTCACCACCGATACCTCGGCCGTCATGCCCGGCTTCAGGCGCGCGTCGGGCGCCTCGATGAGGATGTCGACGTTAAAGGTCACGCTGCCGCCGCCGTTGGCGGCGTCGGAGTTTGCCACCGACGCGATAGCCGTGACGGTGCCCTGGCTCACGATATCGGGAAACGCGGGATAGGTAACGTTGGCGCTCTGGCCCACGGCGATCTTGGCGATGTCCTTTTCGCCCACCTGAACCGTCACCTTCATCTTGGAAAGGTCGGCGATCTGCATGCACTGCTTGCCGCCGCTTGTGTCGCCTTCGCCCATGACTATGCCTCCGGTCACCGTGGCGCCCACTTTGGCGTTGAGCTCGACGATGCTACCCGAGCTGGGGGCCTTTACGGTGCGCTCTGCCGCCTTTGCATTTGCCTGGTCCAGGGTTGCCTGGGCAGAGGCGAGATTGCGTTGGGCGCTCGACACGGCGCTGGCGTCGGAGGTTACATCCGTCGGGGCGGTCGCTCCGTCGACATCCAGCGTCGGTGCTGCCTGTGCGGCGGCGAGCGCCGCTTGTGCGTTTTTCAGGTCTTCCTGTGCGGCAGTCGCCGCGCGCTGCGCCTCGGCAACGGCGTTGTCGAGCTCATCGTTTTTGATGGTCATGAGCACGTCGCCCTCGTTGACGCTCTGACCGGCCTGCACGTTGATCTGTGCCACCGTACCGTCGACAGAAGGGGAGACGACCGAGGCCGAAATAGGCTTGAGCTGTCCTTTTGCCTCGACGGTCGTGGTAAAGGTGCCCTCCATGACCATGTCGGTAACAGGTCCGTCCGCAGATTGCGGCTGCGAGTTGAGGATAACGCTCGCGATAATGGCAATCAGAATAATGCCGCCCACGATGCCGGCAGCAATACCGCGTCGGATGAGCTTTTTGCGCCGACGCTCGGCACGCTTCGCCTTGAGCTTTGCGTAGGCCTCATTGTCGGATATCCCGGCGTTACCTTGCTCGACGTCGTTTTGCTGTGCGGTGGGGGCGCTTGTGATGAGCGGTAGAGTTTCAGTTGCGCCTTCCGGCACGCGCCCGGTATCGTCGGGACCAGGGGTGATGGTGGGGACATTCGACATAGCGTCTCCTTTATAGAACATACCGCGATAAGTATATGCGCCCACCGGTTGGGCGGGCGCATAGGCGCGTTTCTTTCAGCATCGAAAGGTAGGTGTCGCTGAGCTTTGTTGCGTTGCGCGTGACGTGCTACGAATGCACGACCACGCACAGACCGACTTTGATGCAGTCGTGGAGCGCCTTGGCATCGGCCAGGCGCAGATTGATGCAGCCGTGGCTACCGCACCATTTGTACGATTCGGCACTATCGAAACTCGAATCGTTTTGCCAGGTAGCGTCGTGGAAGCCAACCATGTTGCCCTCAAACGGCATCCAGTAGCTCACCGGGCTCTCGTATTTGGGCTTACCGGTCTTGGGGTCCTTGGCGCCGATAAGCTTGGTGGCGCCGTCGTTGCTGTTAATCTGCCACACGCCCTCGGGGGTGGCATCTTCGCCCGGTTTGCCGGAAATAAAGTTGGCCTCCCACACGATATTGCCGCCCTCGTCATAGTAGCGTGCGTGCTGCTCGGACAGGTCGACGTCGATATACGCCTTCCAATCGGGCTCGCCCTTGGCGGTAAAGGTGCCGGCCTTCTGGGAGTAATTGATCTCAATCTCGCCGGTCTGCTTGTTGTTAATAGCATCCTCGACCTGCTTGGCAAGCGTGCTGCTATCGATAGACCAACCAAAGTCACCGCCTTCGACGGCACATTGCTTGCCATCGGCACGCGTCCACCAACGAGTGGAGCCCACGGTGTTAAAGCCATTGGCGAGGTCTGCTGCCCAGTTGCTGATCTGGGAGGTGTCGAGTGTGGGGTTTGCAGGGTCGGCAAAGCTGATCCACTGCAGCACCGAGCTGCCATCGACCTTGCCGGCATCGTTGCCGTTGAGCTTAAGGGTCACGTTAACGCCCAGGAAGTTGTTGGCGGCATCGCATGCGGCCTGGATCTGGTCGTTGGTGAGCGTGCCGTTGAGCGGCTCGTAGGCATCGTTTCCGAGCTTCGTAAGATCGACGGTCTCGGACAGCGACGCGAGCTCGATCTCCGCATACTTAACGACATGCTCGCGGTTGAGCTTTTCGTTGGAGCGGGCCTTCTCGATCGTGAACTTGCCCGCCTTCTCGTCGTAGGAGCTCGATGCCTCAAAGGTACCCGTGCGGCCCTCGTTGAACGCGTCGATGGCGGCACCCAGATCCTCCTCGAACTGCTTTTGGTCAAAGGCGTCCGAGAGCATGGACAGGTCGACGTCCTGTTCCAGGTCGATGGTACCGTTTTTGGTCGCGCTAACGTTCTTGCCACCGAGCGAGGCAATCAGGCGCGAAGGCCACAGCAGCGGCTCGTTGCTGCCGATAATCTCGTGGGCAGCTGCCTCGCCGTCGACGATGGGCTCGTCGGATTCGGGCTGATAGGTCCAACTAAAGTCTTCACCCGAAACGGTGAGCTTGTAGTGCTTCCACGCTGAGTTGACCTTGGTAGCGGCGGATGAGGCGTTGGAAAACGAGATATCGACGCCGGCGATGGTGGTGTTGGGGTAGGCAATCTGCGAAAACGCCACGACGCCCACGATATAGACGATGGCGACGAGGCCGAGGACGACGAAGAACGCCGTCTTGCCACCCGTCTTATTGCCCTTTGCGGAGCGGTTGTTGGCGGGGCCGCGGTTGTTGGAAACTCGAGTGTGCGAAGGGCCCTGGTTGTGACCGGCGCCATGTGTGGAACGCTGCTGACGCTGCTGATGCTGGCCCCGATTGGGGCGCGGGGAGGTATTTGTCGCGCCGTGCTGTTGGCCTTGGGCTGGCGCGACGGGACGCGGCGATTGGATGCCTCCGGGCTGCCTGCTGGGCTGTTGCGGATCGGGGATCAGTTGGCTGCGGTCGATTTGCGACATCGTGTATATTTCCTTCGAGTTTCGCCTTGCGGCTCATCGTGTTTTGACTGGGCTTGAATTATAGCGATTACATAGTTGCTTGTGTTACGAAAACAGTGGCGATAAAGAATAGGTGGGACATATGTCCCACCTATCGTCGCTTTTGCTCGCTATCCGCATATTCCGCATTTTGCGCACGCCGAGAGTGCTGCCGGAGCCTGCGCGATGCCGCCCTTGGCCGTCTCGCGCAACGTGGCGGGCAGGGCGTGGCCTACCGAGAGCATCACGTGCGCCATCTGGTCAAACGGCACCAGGCTCTTGATGCCGGCGAGGGCGAGCTGCGCCGAGCTGAAGGCCGCGGCCACGCCGATGGCGTTGCGGTTTTGGCAGGGCACCTCGACAAGGCCGCCGACGGGGTCGCAAACGAGGCCCAACAGGTTGCTCAGTGCGATGGAGCTGGCGTCGAGCGCTTGCTCGGGCGTGCCGCCCATCATCTGGACCAGCGCGGCGGCGGCCATGGCGGCAGCGCTTCCAACCTCGGCCTGGCATCCGCCCTCGGCGCCAGCGACGCAGGCGCTCGTGGTGAGGTTGAGGCCGATGGCGGCGGCGCAGTAGAGGGCATCCATGACTTGTTCGTCGTCGAGCTGGAGGTGATCGGCGAGCGCCAGCACGCAGCCGGGCACGACACCCGCGGAGCCTGCCGTGGGGGCGGCGACGATTACGCCCATGGTGGCGGAGCGCTCGAGCACGGCCATCGCACGGGCCACGGCATCGGTCTGAACGGAGCCCATCAGGCTTGCGCTCAAATCGTTGCGGCAGGTGGCATCGACGAGCTTTGCCTCGCCGCCGATAAGCCCGCCGAGCGATCGCTGCGGATTGGCGATGGGGGCCGTGGTCTCCTCGCGCATGACATCGAGCACACGGCGCATGGCTGCGATAGCATGGGCCTCGCCGGTCAGACGCGCCTCGCGCACGGCCATGACGGCACCGATATTCAAGCCGAGCTCGGCGCACGCATCGAGCAGCTGCTCGCCGTCGTCGAAGATCTCCTTGGCCGAGACGCCGGGGGAGAGCGACGAGGCCGAGCCCGGGAGCTCGATAAACGTGGCGTAATCGACATTGTCGAGCTTGCGCAGCATGGGGACGACGGTGTCGTCGGGAGCGCCGTCGGTCTCAAAGACGGAATAAGCCTGGCCTCCCACCTCGGTGCGGTAGGTGCGGCAGAAGGCGATGTTCACGTGGGCGTAGGCGAGCAGGTTCGTGAGCGCGGCGAGCACGCCGGGAACGTCCTGGTGCGCCACGAAGAGCGTGGAATACATGCCCGAGATGTCGACGCCGACGCCGTTGATGCGGCTGATGCGCATCTTGCCGCCGCCCAGGCTCTCACCGCGGACCTGTGCCGTGGCGCCCGTGTCGTCGACCATGTCGATGTCGACGGTGTTGGGGTGGATGGAGGCGTCGTCGCCCTTGATGTTAAAGTGATATTCGAGGCCCTGCTCGCGCGCGAGGTCGAAGGCCTGCTTGATGTTCTCGTCATCGGTGTCGAGGCCCAGGATGCCCGCGACGAGCGCACGATCGGTGCCGTGGCCGAGACCGGTCAGCGCCAGAGAACCATAAAGCGTGATTTTGACACGTGCGGTGCGATCGACCAAATGGTCGGCCTGCAACGAGGAGGCGAAAGCATGTGCCGCGACCATCGGGCCTACGGTGTGCGAGGATGAAGGTCCGACGCCGATGGTGAACATGTCAAGCACACTGAACATTTGGCTCCTTCTCCCCTGCTGGTTCGGCATGCCGGTGTTACCAGGCGTCATGCCATCACGATATCGTATCCCAGCCCAGCGCCCGGAATCGCTTTCGCCTTGTGCGATGATGGCCGCGCGCGTCGTGCCGGCGAGCGATAAGTCAGTCAGTGAGACAGTGCGGAGAACATCATGACCAGTACGATGATACCGATGATGGCCAATACGATCTGCACCACCATCAGCCCGATGGTCAGTCCCTTCTTGGTGGCGATTTTGGGCGCGTACGCCTGTGCCAACAGGAAGGCGATGAAGCCG
>CAJMSO010000150.1 GCA_905216075.1 uncultured bacterium
TATGCCTTGCCTTTTTCATGCCAACTTGTTCGCTCTGGACGTCGCTCGCTGTCCGCTTTCTACCTGCGGCGTTCTCTTGGGTAGTCATTGGGGACGTTCTTAAATGACTAGTCAAAAGGGACATTCTTGCGGCACTTGGCAGTTGGGGACGCCCCTTTTGTGCCGGCAGATGGGGACGGTTCTTTGTGGCTGGCTGCGAAGACTGTCCCTGACAGCTAGTCGTTTAAGAACGTCCCCAATGACTAGGTCGGGCACATTGCTTTGTGAGTTTATTCAATCTTCTTTAATAGCAATTAAGTTGTTTACCTGCTTAAATTTACTTATCATTTTTAAAAATAATGCTCGAAAAATCGTTCAAGAAGTCGCGGGGCGATTTTTGATGCGTCGCGCGTCAAGCGATGTGGCAAGTATTTGGTTAGATATTGGTCAGTTTTGGGGCAACCTTGCCAAAAGCTTGACGGATGCAGATATGGACGTCGGCGAATGAACACTTTGAGCGAGCCCGGTGCAAAATTCTGGGCTGATTCTCGATAATCGCCTTCAATCGTCCCTTGCCAAGCGCTGGCCTCGCGTACAATCTGCTCCGACATTCGTGCGCCGCCCGGCGCTTAAGAGGGGAGGACCCCATGGCAAACGAGATCTGGACCATCAAGCGTTGTCTCGAGTGGACCAAGGAGTACCTGGCTGAGCGCGGCGAGGAACACCCCCGTCTTTCTGCCGAGTGGCTGCTGTGCGCGGCAACGGGCCTGGCGCGTATCGACTTGTATATGCGCATGGACGAGACGCTCGACGCGGCGCAGCTCGAGACCATGCACGCGGCCGTTGTTCGTCGCGCTAAAGGTGAACCGCTGCAGTACATCACCGGCAGCACGCAGTTTCGCATGATCGACGTCACGTGCGCCCCCGGCGTGCTCATTCCGCGTCCCGAGACCGAGATGCTCGTCGAGGAAGTCCTCAATTATCTGGATGCCGAGGTGCTGAGCCCCGAGGCCGCCGCCCGCCAGCGCGTGGAGCTGCCTTGGAACGATGAGGTCGAGCAGGCTCGCAAAGCCGAGGCGGCGCTGGCCGACGAACGCGCGACCGCCGAGCGCCGTGCCGCTAACCTGACGGCCGCCGACGAGGCGGCGCTGGGCGGCGATGTGCTGGGCAGCCGTGCCTATGCCGAGGAGCTGGCCGACCGCGAGGCCGAGGAAGCCGCCGCGCAGGCGGCAGAAGTAGAGGCCATGGAAACCCCCGAGCCCGAGCTCGACGAATACGGCATCGCCATTGAGGGCAACGACCAACAGACGACTCTCGTGCAAGATGCCGCCGAGGCCAACGTACCTGCCCCAGCCGAGCCCCGCACTGCCCGCGTTCTCGAGGTCGGCTGCGGCACGGGCTGCATCTCGCTCTCGCTTGCCTGGGAGCGTCGCGGCCACGTCACCTGCACTGCTACCGATATCGAGCCGCGCGCCATCGACCTTGCTACCAAAAACCGCGATGCGCTTGGCCTCACGTCCGACGAGGTCGCCTTCAGCCTCACGAACCTGGTGAGCTCCATTCCCCGCGAAGAGTGGGGCACCTTTGACGTACTCGTCTCCAACCCGCCCTACATCCCCACCGATGTCATGCGCTCACTGCCGCGCGAGGTCAAGGACTTTGAGCCCGACCTGGCGCTCGAGGGCGGCGCCGACGGCCTCGATATCTTCCGCCGTCTGCTCAACGCGGCGCCCTATATGCTGCGCGTCGGCGGCCTGTTTGCCTGCGAGCTCTACGAGGGTGCCCTCGATGCCGCGGCCGAGCTCTGTCGCCAGGCAGGCCTTTCGGACGTGCGTATCGTCCATGACCTCACCGATCGCCCCCGCATCGTCCGAGCCATCGTCACCGAGCCCAAACAGCGCCAGTAATATTTATTAACTGGTTAGCAAAAATTATAAATTAGTTTATAATTAGGACGGCTGAAAGAGGTCAGCCCATGCAACCTCCTACCTTTCGGGAAATTATTGCCCTACTCAAGCACGATGGATTCGTGAAGGTCGCGCAAGTCGGTAGTCATGCTAAGTATGTTTCTGGTGACCGTGTTGTCACCGTGAACGGCTCTGGTGGTGATCGACCAAAGAAGGGCACGTGGGCAAGTATTCGTCGCCAAGCTGGATGGTAGTTGGAGGCAAAATGAGGCAGCGATTTACCTATGACTGCGTTCTCATAAAAGAAGACGACGGTTACTGCGCTAGCTTCCCGCAGATTCCCGGCGCCTTTGCCGATGGCGATACGCGCGAAGAAGCGATTGCCCATGCCACCGAGGCACTGATGGCGTTTTTGGCCGACGACCTCAACAACGGTTTGACTCCGGCGGGGTACGAACGCTCGGCCGAGGTCGTGGCCCTTTCAGTCGGAATCGACCACGAGGACGCTCGGGAAGCGGCGTGCCGAACATTTAAAGACGCAGCGCTGGACCTCAAAGTTTCCGCTCCGCGGATTACCGCGCTGGTCAAAGCCGGAAAGCTCGATGTTGAACTCGTCGACGGCCGTCGGATGATAACGATAGACAGCATCGAGCGCTACGCCGCCCAAGAACGCCACGCCGGCAGGCCAAAGAAGTTCGTCGCAGTCCAATAACCCCCTCACTTTCACCGACTACTAGAGCCGCTCACCAAACCAACATGCGCTCTGGGCAAATAGGTTGAACGTTTCGTGCGAGAATGCCCCACAGTAAACAAACTTTCACCAGAGCGTAAGGGGCTGGCATACACATGCAGACGGTCTATCGGGTATTCGAGGGAGCGCGTGAGCCGCATCGGCTCGCCGTCGAGCGTACGGCCGAGGTGCTCAGCTGTGGTGGCTTGGCTCTGATCCCGACCGAGACCGTCTATGGTGTCGCTGTGGCAGTCAGCGCTTTCTCGGACGCCTTGCCCCAAGATACAAGCGAATCTCTGCCGTGGCCGCGCGATCCGCAGGTTGCCGTCAATGGCGCCGCGGTGCCCGCACTCGGTACCGGCTACCGTCGCATCTTTACCCTCAAGCAACGTGAACTCACCCAAACGGTCGCCTGGCTGGTCGATGATGCCGAGGCACTCGACCGCTATGGCGTGGATATCCCTAACGAGGCCCGCGTGCTCGCCCGACGATGCTGGCCGGGCGCCCTGACTATCGTGGTCAAGGCGGCGCCCTGCGTGCCGACCTTTATGCGCGCCGCCGACGATACGGTGGCCCTTCGCGCGTCGGCCTCGCCCGTGGTGCAGGCGCTCATCCGTACTTGTGGCAGTCCGCTTGCCTGCACCAGCGCCAACACGCATGGCGCGCCCGCGCCGGCAAGTTTTGTCACGGTGGAGGAGCGCATCCTGGAGGGGGTCGATGTGGCCGTCGACGCGGGCGAGACGCCGTGCCGCGATGCTTCGACCATCGTGTCGTTTCAGCATGGCGAGCTCCAGATCCTGCGCCAAGGCGCACTTCCCGCATCAGAGATCGAGCGGGTCCTGTCCGACCCGATGCAATAGAAAGGTGTAAGCGATGTCGTTGAATCTAGGTAGCCTGGGTATGGAAGACGCCTCGTTTAGCTTTGGCGGTTCCTACATCATGGCGCTCGACTGCGGCACCACCTCGGTACTCGCGACCATCGTCGACGAGTACGGCTGCATCGTCGCCCAGGCGCGTCGTAGCGTCAAAACCAGCTTCCCGTGCCCCGGCTGGGTGGAGCAGGATCCCACGGAGGTGCTTGCCAGCCAGATCGGCGTGATGATGGAGGTCCAGTTTAAGAGCGGCATCCATTCTGACCGCATCGCCGCCATCGGTATCTCCAACCAGCGCGAGACCACGGTGGTGTGGGACCGCATAAGCGGCCAACCCATCTATAACGCCATCGTGTGGCAATGCCGTCGCACCGCCTCGACAATCGATAAACTGGCCGAGCAGGGCTGCGAGGAGCTGGTGCGTTCCCGCACCGGCCTTACGCTCGACCCGTATTTCTCGGCCTCCAAGGTGCAGTGGATTCTCGACAACGTTGACGGCGCACGCGAGAGCGCGGCGGCGGGCGACCTCATGTTTGGCACCATCGATACCTGGCTCATCTACAACCTCACCGGCGGCCAAACCTTTGCCACCGACTACACCAATGCCAGCCGCACAGCGCTCTTCAATATTCATACGCTGGACTGGGACGATGACCTGCTGGCGCTCTTCGACATCCCGCGTGCCATGATGCCCGAGGTCCGTTGGAGCGCCGGTGACTACGGCCGCGTCGCGAGCGACATCATGACCAACATGCCGCCCATCATGGGTGTGGCGGGCGACCAGCAGGCGTCGCTGTTCGGTCACTGCTGCTTCCATCCCGGCCAGACCAAAAACACCTATGGCACGGGCTGCTTTATGCTCATGAATACCGGCGACGAGATCGTCGAATCCAAGAATGGCCTGGTCTCCACCATCGGTATCGCTGCGGACGGCAAGGTCAGCTATGCGCTCGAGGGTTCTATTTTTGCCGCCGGCTCAACGATGAACTGGCTGCGCGACAACATGGGCGTTATCTCCAGCGTATCCGAATCGGCACAGCTCGCCTCCTCGATCGGCGATAACGAGGGATGCTACTTTGTCCCCGCTTTTGCGGGCTTAGGTGCACCTTGGTGGGACGCGCACGCCCGCGGCATCGTATGCGGTCTGACTGGAGCTTCGACTCGAGCGACCATCGTGCGCGCCGCTTGCGAGTCCATGGCCTATCAGAGCTATGACGTGCTGCGTGCCATGGAGCAGGACGTGGGTCTTTCGATCGAGCGCCTGTCCGTCGATGGCGGCGCCTCGCGCAACGAGTTCATCATGCAGTTCCAGGCAGACTTGTTGGATATCCCCGTGCTGCAATGTGAGTCGGTGGAGACAACGGCGATCGGTGCCGCGTATCTGGCAGGTCTCGCGGTTGGGTATTGGGAGGATCTGGAGGAGCTGGAGCAAAACGCCCAGATCGTTAAGACGTTCCACCCCCATATGTCCGTTGAGCGTCGCGAGCGCAACCTGGACGGTTGGCACGATGCGGTCAAGCGTTCGCTCAGCACCGCTCAGTAGGGTTGTGACGGAGCGTTCGATACAACAAACCGCTAAACTTATGCATGGCGGGCGGCGGCAACATCGCTGTGCGCCATGTCAGCAAGGCCATCTTCCGGCCGCAACGAAAGGGGCAATCAACCCATGACCGT
>CAJMSO010000151.1 GCA_905216075.1 uncultured bacterium
GCGGCGAGCGTGTCTACGAGCTGGCTGACCGTCTGCTGGGCCTGCGCGGCGTTAAGCACGGCGAGCTCACGTGCGCCGCCACCAAGCAGAGCCTGGGGCTGTAACAGCACACATTTCAACGAAGGAGGGTCGCATGCGACATGCGCATATCCATGTAACGGGCATTGTGCAGGGCGTTGGCATGCGACCGTTTGTGTATCGCGAGGCCATGGCGCACGGCATTTGCGGCTGGGTGCTCAACGCGGGCGACGGCGTGCATATCGAGGCGCACGCCCTAAGCGAGTCGCTCGACGAATTGGTTGACGCACTTTCCGAGCATGCGCCTGCGGCGTCTCGCGTGGAGCATGTCGAGGTTGTAGACCTAGCACCCGGCAACTGGGATGCCGCTAACGAGCAGGGCTTTCGCATCGTAGCATCGCAGGACCAGACCGCGCACACCACACTTGTCTCGCCCGATATCGCCACCTGTGACGATTGCCTGCGCGAGTTGTTCGATCCCGCCGACCGACGCTATCACTACCCCTTTATCAACTGCACTAACTGCGGCCCACGCTTTACCATCATCCGATCGCTGCCTTATGACCGAGCGGCCACATCGATGGACCGTTTCCCCATGTGCCCCGCCTGCGCCGCAGAGTATGCCGATCCACTCGACCGTCGCTTTCACGCACAGCCCGATGCCTGCTTTGATTGCGGGCCGCATATTACGTGGCGCGAGGCTGTGAACGGCGATGCGTGCGGGAATTCGTCCGCGACACCGGCCGTCGGCACCACACGCGAGGCCAGCGACGCTATCATCGAGCGCTGCGTTGAGCTGCTGGCCAGCGGTGGCATCGTCGCCATCAAGGGCCTGGGCGGATTCCATCTATCCTGTGACGCTGCCAACGAGCAGGCGGTGGCCGAGCTGCGCCGTCGCAAGCGTCGCAGCAATAAGCCGCTCGCCGTTATGGTGTGCGGCCTTGCCGACGCCGAGCGCCTGTGTCATATCGATGGCATTGAGCGCAACCTGCTGGCCGGCAGTGTTCGTCCCATTGTGCTGCTGCGTCGCCGCGCAGCCGGCAACGACGCCCACAGCTCCCCCAACGCCCTCGAACTCGCGCCATCCGTCGCGCACGACTTGCCCGAGCTTGGCGTCATGCTCCCCTACACCCCGCTTCAACATTTGCTGCTCGCCGCAGCCGCGGCGCACGGCATGAGCGCACTCGTCATGACCAGCGGAAACCTGAGCGAAGAGCCCATCGAGACCGACGATGCCCTTGCATGGGAGCACCTTGTTGCCGCCGGCATCGCCGATGCGCTGCTCGGTAACGACCGCGCGATTCTGTCGCGCTACGACGACTCCGTGGTACGCGTAGTCGACGGGGTCGTCATGCCCGTGCGCCGCGCACGCGGATATGCGCCGCAGCCGCTGTCGTTGCCGGCGCTCGACGACGCCACGCCCTGTGTGCTCGCCTGCGGGCCGCAGCAAAAAGCCACGATCGCACTCACGCGCGAGGACGCCGACGGCCATGCGGCCTGTTTTGTGTCGCAGCATATAGGCGATGTCGAAAACGGCGCGACTTTCGATGCTTGGAGCGCCGCACGCACGCGTCTGGAAAGCCTCTTTGACCTGGCGCCTGCTGCCTTGGCATGCGACATGCATCCCAGTTATCTGTCGAGCCAATGGGCGCGCGAGCAGGCACGGGAGCACAATCTGCCGCTTATCGAAGTCCAGCACCATCATGCGCACATCGCGAGCGTCATGGCAGAGGCGATTGCCGCAGGCCGGCTTGCGCCCGATGCACGCGTCCTCGGCATCGCCTTCGACGGCACGGGTGCCGGCACCGACGGCACCATATGGGGCGGTGAGTTTCTTGTCGCCCATCTCGCCGATTTTGAGCGCGTCGCGCATCTGCGCACCTGGGCGCTTCCCGGTGGCGCCGCATCCGTACACGATGCCCGCCGCAACGCCTTTGCCCTGCTCAGCGAGCTCGACCTGCTCGAGCACCCGGGAGCCGTGGGGCTCTTGAACAGCCTTGACGAGCAAACGCGCAGCATAACGGCAACGATGATCGAGCGCGGCATCAACAGTCCGCGCACCAGCAGTATGGGTCGCTTGTTTGATGCCGCAGCCGCGATTTTGGGCATTTGCGGCCAGGCAACCTACGAGGGCGAACCCGCCATCGAGCTCGAAGCCGCCGCTTGGCGTGCACTGGACGGCAAAATCGCCCGTTTTCCCGACGACAACGTCGGCTATTCCACATCTGGCCCATCATGGTTGGACGGCCCCGATGTGCTGGACCAGAAAGCGCTCTTTGAGGCACTTTTGGAGGGAATTGAAGCCGGAGCGCCCGCCGACAGGCTCGCACTCGACTTCCATGTCGCCGTCGCGCGCTCCTCGGCGCGCATCGCCACCGAAATCTGCGCGCGCGAGGGCATTGGCACCGTCGCGCTCTCGGGCGGCGTGTTCATAAACCGACTTCTGCTCCAGCTCCTCACCCGCGAGCTCAAATACGCGGGCCTTGCTGTCTTGGTCCCCCACACCGTACCCGTCAATGACGGCTGCATCGCCTACGGTCAGGCGGCGGTCGCAAGCGCTCGTCTTGCGCAGATTGCATCGCAGTAGCTCGCCCTCACACGCCGCTGTGCCCAGCCGTCTCACAGGCGTAACGCGTTTGCCCGCAAACCCCGCGAGCGCTACCATCAACTGATGGATTATTGAGCGCCTATCCAGCGCAAAGCGTCTAAAAGGGGAACAATATGTGCCTTGCCGTTCCCGGTAAAGTAGTCAAACGCGACGACGACCTCAAGGCCACCGTCGACATGATGGGCATCGAGCGCCCCGTGTCGCTACGACTCGTGCCGACGGCGCAGGTTGGCGACTATATTCTCGTACACGCCGGCTTTGGCATCCAGATTGTCGACGAGCAGGAAGCGCAGGAGACGCTCGAGCTCGTTAATGCCATGACCGAGCTGGTCGAAGAAGACCAACTGGTCAGCAACCCGGCCGAGGCATACTAGTGGCGTCCTGACAGCCGGCGCGCTCCGGTATCGACTTTTCGGCATTTCGCGATTCCAAGCTGGCCCGCGAGCTCATCGAACGCATCCATGAACTCGTCGGCGACCGCACTATCAACCTTATGGAAGTCTGCGGCACGCATACCGTGAGCATCGGGCGTTATGGCTTTCGCTCCATTATGCCGGCCGGGCTCAAGCTGCTGAGCGGCCCGGGCTGCCCCGTCTGCGTCACCGCCAACCGCGACATCGACCACGCAATCGCGCTCGCCAACATAGACGGCGCCATCATCACCACCTTTGGCGACATGATGCGCGTGCCCGGATCGTCCACCTCGCTCGCTGCGCAAAAGGCGGCAGGGCGCGACATCCGCATCGTCTATTCCCCGCTCGACGCGCTCGACATCGCCGAGCAAAGCCCCGATCGTCCGGTCATTTTTATGGGCGTGGGCTTTGAGACTACGACGCCCACCATCGCCGCCGCCATCTTGGAGGCCGAGGCGCGCGGGCTTTTGAACTTCTCGGTCTATTGCGCCCACAAGACCACGCCGCCGGCGTTGCGCGCCATCGCCAACGACCCCGAGACCGCCATCGACGGCTTTATCCTGCCGGGCCACGTCGCCACCATCACGGGCTTGGCGCCCTTTAGCTTTTTGGTCGACGAGTTCAATACCCCGGGCGTGGTCACGGGATTTGAACCGGTCGATATCCTGCAGGGCATCTGCATGCTGGTCCAGATGGTTGTCGAGGGCAGGCCCGCGATCGACAACGCCTACCGCCGTGGCGTCAACGCAGACGGCAACCCCGTGGCGCGCCAGCTGGTCGAGCAGGTGTTTGAGCCATGCGGCACCACGTGGCGCGGGCTGGGGCCGATTGCCAACTCGGGCCTTTCTATCCGCCCCGAGTTCTCGCGCTTTGATGCCCGCGCTCGCTTTGACGTGCCCGTTGAGGCGACGGTCGAGCCGCGTGGATGCCGCTGCGGCGACGTGCTGCGCGGGGCCATTACGCCGAACAGCTGCCCGCTCTTTGGCCGCACCTGCACGCCCGAGCACCCCGTCGGACCGTGCATGGTGAGCTCCGAGGGCAGCTGCGCGGCGTACTACCGCTACCGTAACTAGCCTGGACGCACCCGCACACTGGCACCACCCACGATTGGAGTTTTGGATATGTCCCATAGCATCACCGATAGCACCGTCCTGTTGGGCCACGGCTCTGGCGGTCAGATGATGAAACGCATCATCGATGAGGTCTTTCTGGATGCCTTTGGGTCGCCCGAGCTGCTCGAGGGCAACGACGCCGGCGTCGCCGCGCTGCCCGCGAGCGGGCGCATCGCCATGTCGACCGACAGCTTTGTAGTCTCGCCGCAGTTCTTCCCCGGTGGCAACATCGGCCGCCTCGCCGTGTGCGGAACCGTCAACGACGTCGCGACCTCGGGCGCCAACGTGCGCTACCTGTCGTGCGGCTTTATCCTCGAAGAGGGCTATCCCATGGATAAGCTCCGCCAGATTGTGCAGACCATGGCCGAGACGGCGCGCGAGGCGGGCGTGTCCATAATCACGGGCGACACCAAGGTGGTCGAGCGCGGCGGGGCCGACGGCGTCTATATCAATACCGCCGGCGTGGGCGAGGTTCCCACGGGCGTGGCGCTCAGCGGCGCCAACTGCCGCCCCGGCGACGTCATCCTGGTGTCGGGCACACTGGGCGACCACGGTATCGCCATCATGAGCCAGCGCGAGGGTTTGGCCTTTTCGAGCACGATAGAAAGCGACGCCGCGCCGCTCAACCACCTGATTGCCGACGTTCTGGCCGCAGCGCCCGGCACGCGTTGCTTTCGCGACCCCACGCGCGGTGGCCTGGCGTCCACGCTCAACGAGTTTGCCCAGGCAAGCGGCGTTGCCATGGAGGTTGACGAGGATGCCGTGCCCGTGCGTCCCGACGTGCAGGCCGCCTGCGAGATGCTCGGCTACGATGTGCTGCAGGTGGCAAACGAGGGCAAGATGGTTGCCGTCGTGCCGGCCGAGCAAGCCGATGCCGCGTTGAGCGCCATGCGCGCCGCCCGCTACGGCGAGAATGCCGCCATCATCGGTCGCGTGCTGCCACTTGCCGAGGGCTCCCGTCCCGCCGTGCGCGTGCGCACCGGCTGGGGCTCGACCCGTATCCTC
>CAJMSO010000152.1 GCA_905216075.1 uncultured bacterium
TTGATGTTGACGGTGAGCGTATTGTCGTCCACGAAGGCGTCGGAGTCCCACAGGTCCTGCATGATGGCCGAGCGCGAAACAATCTTGCCCGCGCGACTCAGAAGCAGTGAGAGGATACGCAGTTCGTTTTTGGTGAGCTCGGTGCTAGTGCCGGTTTGCGTGTTGGTGACCATTGAGCGGGCGAGGTCGAGCTCCAGCCCCTTGTGGACAAGCGCGCTGCGCTCGCCTGCCGCCGCGGTGCGACGCAGCAGTGCGTTGATGCGCGCCACAAGCACGCGCGCGCTGTAGGGCTTGGAAACAAAGTCGTCCGCGCCGAGCGTCATGGCCATGACCTCGTCGATCTCGGTCGTGCGCGACGTGAGGACGATGATGGGAACCTCGGATTCACGGCGAACCTCGTGGCAGATATGCTGGCCGTCCTTGACGGGAAGCGTGAGGTCGAGCAGCACCAGGTCGGGCGCGGCGGCGAGAATATCGCGCGAGACATGCTCAAACGATTCGCAGGCCTCAATTTCAAACCCGGCGCGGGCAAGGATGTCGATAAGCTCACGACGAATGGGCTCGTCGTCCTCAACGACATAGATCAGCGCCATGTGTCCTCCCATTTCGCGTAACTTGCACCTTCCACACCATTATGCCCACGGCGTCGCGGCGATACGACCCCGTGGGCACCTAATATGACAAAAGTGTTCGGTAGCCTTGAGAGAAAATAGGGGGCCTCGGTCCTAAACCGATCGACCCCATCACTTTGACCTCGAGCCTCTACTCGAGCGTACGCATGTACGCAGAGATTGCATCCAGGCCCTTCTGCAGGTCGTCGGTGTTATCGGAGTATGCATAGCCGATGCGCATGCTCTTGGGCTCCTCGAAGCAATCGCCCGGGGTGACGAGCGCGCCGGACTTCTTAATCATGTCGATGCAGAACGTCCTGGAGTCGATGTCGTAGTCGTAATACACGAGCGCGGTGGTACCCGCCTCGGGCTTGACAAACGACAGGTGCGGCTCGCCCTCGACCCACTTCTCCAGAACAGCAAGGTTCTGACGGACGATACGACGGCTGCGCTCAAGGATCACGGAAGCGTTGCCCAGAATCAGCTCCGCCACCGTCTCGCTGAATATGCCGGCGGAAATCAGGTTGTAGTCGCGATGCGAGAGCAGCGCGCGACGAAGTTCCGGGCTCTTGGTGACCGCCCAGCCCAGACGCAGGCCGGCGAACGACCAGACCTTGGACATGGATGCGGTAACGACGGCCTTGTCGTACAGGTCGATCACGGACTCGCAGTACTCATCCGTCTGAGTAAGCAGACGGTAGACCTCGTCGCAGAGCACCCACGCGTTGTGTTTGCGCGCGACCTCGACAATCGCCTTGAGTGTATCGGTGTCGAGCAGGGCGCCCGTGGGGTTGTCCGGGTTATTGATGCAGATGAGCTTGGTATCGTCGGTCACCAGGGCATCGAGCGCGTCGACGTCGACGTGATAGCCGTTCTTGCGATCGAGCTGAAGGATATCGACCTTCGCACCGCACATCTCGGGAATCGAGTAAAGCTGCTGGTAGGTGGGCTTGACGGAGACTACATGATCGCCCGGTTCGACGAGCGTGGAAATAACCAGGGAGTTAGCACCGGTCGCGCCGTGCGTGGGTACGATATGTCCGGGCTCGACCGTCTTATAGAGACGCGCGACCCCCTCGAGGAAGCCGGGCTGCCCCTCGATGTCTCCGTAGGTGAATCGGCGCGAGCACAGGCTGTCGAGCCACGCCTTCTTGTCGGTGTTCGTAAGCTCGAACAGCTGGTCGAGCGTGAGGGAGTAGACGCACGTCTCCGCAACGTTGTGAGTGCACTTGGTCTCCCACTCGTTCATCCACTGCTCGACGGCGAAATCCTTGATCTGCATGGCCGTTTCCTTTCCTTGACTTTCTTACAGTTCCACCACGGTGCCCAGCCCCGCCTCGACGGCGCGGTCGTAGGCGATTTTCGATGCCGAAAGGTCCTGAACGGCGATACCCGACGTATCGAACACCGTCACCTGTTCGTCATCCGAACGACCCGTAGCCGTGCCGGCGATGACTTCGCCGAGCTCCGCTTTGATGTCCTCGGGCGTGATGGCACCCTCGGCAACCGGAATCTCCAGCTCACCGGACGCGACCGATTGCTCGCGGTCGTCGACGTAAACAGCGGAACGGGCGACAAGCGCCGAGGCGAGCTCCTGCTTGCCGGGCATGTCGGCACCGACGCAGGAGATATGCGTACCGGGACGCACCCATGCATCGGGGATGATGGGCTTGGTCGCCGGCGTGATCGTCACGATGATGTCGGCCTCTGCCGCGGCACCTTGGCCGTCGGCCGTCGCCTCGATGGAATAGGTGGATGCATCGCGAGCATGCTCGCAGGCGCCCAAGATATGGGCGACCTCGTCTCGCATGCGCTCGACGCGGGCCTCGGGCGCAGCATCGGAAACCGGCTCCCACACCTTGACCTCGCTCACTTTGGGACAGGCGGCGAGCACGCCCGCCACCATATAGATGCTCATATGGCCGGCACCCGCAACAAGCAGCTTGGACGCATCCGCCCGAGCCAGCCACTTGGCACCGAGCGCAGCGGCGGCACCGGTGCGAAGCCCAGCGACGGCGGAGGCATTGAGCAGCGCCAGCGGCTCGCCCGTCGCGTTGTCGCACAGCAGCGTGGTGCCAAAGATCTCGGGCAGCCCCTTTTTAGGATTCTGAGAGAACCACGCAGTGAGCTTGAGACCGAAGAGGCCGCTTCCCGCCAACTCGCCCGAGCGGATATCCATATCGGCCACACCGGGTTCGAACTGCTCATATACCATCGGCCACGCAACACCCTTGCCCGTTGCCTTCTGGCGATACGCATCCTCCACGGCAACAATTGCATCCTCGATCGTCAGCACCTTGGAAACTTCCTCGGCCGAAAGCACCACCATCTGCCCCATCATCGCTCCTTTCAGCGAAAGCTTTACGTTGCTTCACTGTACGGTTTAGCAATGATGCCGCCAAGGATCATTTCTTGTTGGAATCTACAACGATTTTCGATCTGATTTTTCCATCTATCAGCAGGTATTTGAACTATTTCTCGCATGAAAGGTATACGGATGTGCAATTATCCTATATATACCTATACTTATTGTAGTGATTTACAAGGTGATGTTGATGTTATACACCATCTCGGACTTCTCACGGGAATATGAGGGGTCGGTCCGTCTGATCGCCGGCAGCGACGGCGTCTCGCGTGCCGTCTCCGGCGTCGGGATTCTCGATTATGAACTCATGCCCGGCCTCAAGAGCAAGTACCAGCGCGTCAACTTCAGCTCAGACGAGATCGTCCTCAGCACTTTCCTCTATGCGAAGGACGACCCGCACCTCATCACTGAAGCCGTGAAATACCTCGTCGCCAAGGGAACGAGCGGCCTCATCATCAAAAACGTCCTGCACATCCCGATTCCCGACCAAGCCATCCGCTACGCCAACACGCGGCACTACCCGGTCTTTCTCACGACCGACGACTCGCTGTTCTTTGACAGCGTCATCTATGAGGTCAAACGGCATATCGAGCAGCTCGCGTCCATCGACTTCGCGCAGCGCGAGATCGATACCCTGAGGACGGATGTATCGCCCGAGTCCATCTGCCGACGCATCCGAAGCCTCAACCCGTCATTTCTGGACGAAGCGGTCGCCCTGTTCGCATCGTTTGCAGAGCCCCTCGACCCACGTACGTTTTTGCAAATCGAACGTCTCTGTGCAAAATCGACCCTCGCCGGATGCCACAACATGCTGGCGCCCTATGACGGAGGTCTGTTATTCGTTGCGACAAGCGACTCGGAGCAGACGCTCGATGTGGAGCGAATCGTGCAGGCGCTCACGGAACTCATCGAGGCTAGCGGTATCGATGGTGGAGCGGAAGGGCTCGGCATCAGCGATATTCTGTTTGGAGACGAGGCGGTGGCGCAGGCGATCTCGCAGGCGATTTACGCACAGCGCCTATCTTGTCAACGAGCCGAGGGGCCCGTCCGCTATACGCAGCTCGGCATCCTGAGAACCGTGATGCCTTTTGCGGAAACCCCGGAGATGCGATCGTTCTCGGAGGCGATTCTCTCGCCGATACGAGAGCACGACAGTGAGCATGGCAGCGAGCTGGAATCCACGCTCGCCGCATTCATCGAGAACGACCGACGTATCGAGCGAACCGCCAAGCAGACTGGCCAGCACCCGAACACGATTCGATATCGCCTCGATAAGGTGACGGCTCTCACCGGACTGAGCTACAAATGCGCCCCGGAGATGGAGCAGCTGTCGCTCGCCTACGCCATCGAACGCGCTCGCTCGCTTCAGTAAGCCCACCCCGCCTTGAGGTTAGGAGCGGCGGGCGCGGAGCTTTTCGTAGCCTTCGGCGAAGAAGGCGACCGTAGCGGCGTCGGCCTCGGCGACGTCCGTCTCGGCGGCAGGGACCACGCCGTGTTCGTCGCTCACTAGGAACAGCGCGCCCTTAAGCTGCGCGGGAATATCTACGCGCGTGACCGGGATGCCCTTGGTCTGGGCCAGCTGTTCGATGAGCGTCGCCGTGCCGCACAGGCACTCGTCCGCCGGCGCCACAAAGGCCAGCTCACCGTTGCTGACGGCAGCAAGCAGCTCGGGCGCCACGCCGGTCTCGTCGGCCTCGGAGCGGGCCTCGGCGGAGCGGGCACGTAGCGCCTTGGCCGACGTATCGGCGAGCGGCTCGTACTCCCCCACCGTCATGGCGGCGTTGCCGTTGATGTCGATCACCAGCATGAGCACGCCGTCGTGTGCGGTGTAATCACCCTCGGCAAGCGACCACTCAACGTGCTGTTTGGCCCAGCTGAGCATGTTATGGGTAAGCGGCTCGCCCTGCACCAAGCGCTCGGACAGCGCGCGAATGTGACGGTTGAGCATGGGCACCTTTTTGTTGGACATGCGCCAACGACAGACAAGCGCGGGCTTGTCGAGCGTAAACTTCTCGACCGCCTCCTGATTGGCGCAAAAGTCCTCGTACGCACGCTGATCCTCGGCATTGCCAAACAGCTCGGCATCATCAATCTGGGGCATGGTCATACCTTTCGTGTTAGTCATTCCGTCCTCTTATACCAAAAAGACGGCCCTCCAAACGGAGCGACCGTCTTTTGC